>JALVUY010000083.1 GCA_027023665.1 Methanocaldococcaceae archaeon | reverse complement strand
ATTATTCTGTTAATATTTGCTTTAAATTATCTAAAGAATTAAAGAAAAGTCCAAAAGAGATTGCCGAAAGTATAGCAAATAAGTTAAAAAGTATGAATATTGAGGGTGTTAAAGAAATAAAGGTAGTTAATGGATACATAAACTTCTATATAGACTACAATAAATTAGGTAGAGATTTAACAGAGGAGATTAATAGAGAAGGACATAATTATGGGAGAGGAGACAAAAAAGGAATAAAAATTATTTTAGAACATACTTCTGCAAATCCTAACGGACCTTTACATATTGGACATTTGAGAAATGCTATTATTGGAGATTGTTTAAAAAGAATATTGGAGTTTTATGGTTATGATGTTGAAACTCATTACTATGTAAATGATATGGGTAGGCAGATGGCGTTGGTTGTTTATGGTATAGAGTTGTTTGGTTTAGATGAAAATAAGAAGAAGGATCACGCAATTGCTGAAACTTATGTAAAAATTAATAAGTATTTGGAAGAACATCCAGAAGAAGAGGAAAAAATCCTTGAATTAATGAGAGAATATGAAAATGCTTTGGAGAGGAATGAAGATAATGAAATTGTCAAAAAATTTGAATTTGCAGTTAAGTATGCATTGGATGGAATAAAAGAAACATTAAAAAATTTAAATATTGAGCATGATACATTTGTTTGGGAAAGCTCTTATGTAAGAAATGGAATGGTTAAAGATGTTATAAAGAGGTTAATGGAGACTGGTAAGGTAATTAAAGAAGATACATATATACTCGATTTGTCAGATTTTGGTATTCAAAAGAAAATGGTTTTAGCAAGGGCTAATGGAACAAGTTTGTATTCAACGAGAGATATTGCTTATCATTTGGATAAACTATCAAAGTGTGACATTGGAATAGATGTATTGGGAGCTGATCACAAATTAACTGCTGAAATGGTTAAAGCAGCATTAAAATTGTTAGGTAGTAAAGTTCCAGAAGTTATATTTTATGAATTTATCTCACTTCCAGAAGGTTCAATGAGTACAAGAAAAGGTAGATTTATTAGTGCTGATGAGTTGTTAGAGGAGGCTATAAAGAGAGCTAAGGAAGAGTGTAAAAAAAGAGGAGTAGAT
Source organism: Methanocaldococcaceae archaeon (assembly GCA_027023665.1). Lineage (GTDB taxonomy): Archaea > AGJL01 > Methanococci > Methanococcales > Methanocaldococcaceae > Methanocaldococcus. The sequence goes on along the minus strand of JALVUY010000083.1, from coordinate 12,476 downwards.
GAAAAAATAGCCTATGATATTGGATTGGGGGCTGTTAGATATAACATTGCAAGAATTTCTCCAGAAAAGTCAATGATATTTAAATGGGATGAGGCGTTAGATTTTGAAAAAGTAGGATGTCCATTTATACAGTATGCCCACGCAAGATGTTGCAGAATTTTGGAAGAGGCTGAAAATAAGAACATTAAAGATGAGGCAATATTTAACTATGAATTAACTAACGAAGAAAAAAGTTTAATTAAAATGTTAAATGAGTTTAAAGATGTAATTAAGGAAAGTGCTGAGAATAGAAAAGTGCATATATTAGCTAATTACTTGTTAGAACTTGCTAAAACATTCAATAGATTTTATGCAAATTGTCCAGTTTTAGTATCTAAAGATGAAAATATTAAAAAATCAAGATTATCGTTAGTCAAAAGCACTAAAAATGTATTGGAAACTGGATTAATGTTGTTAGGAATAAATTGTCCTGGTAGGATGTAATGCTGACCTCCTCTCCGCCTAAAGGGGCGGAGGTTCCCATAGGGAACACCCTACTACCCATCGTCGCCGATGGGTCACAGGGCAGGTTGGGTCATCAGGCGGGGTCAGACCGCCCTCATAAAATAATCAATTAATTTCGAGTATATAAAACTCACCCACCTCCCCTATCTCCTTGTTTCGCAAGGAGAGTAATGAAATCTGAAAGATTTCATCTGAATTCATCACCGCCCTAAAGCAGAGTTTCTTAGCAACAATTTATGGTAATTGATTAAAAAATTATAAGTTATAAGATAAAGTATAATTAATTGTAGGTTGTAGTTAATTATAAATAAAAAATCTCTATTTTAATCTATTTTAAAATTTCATTTTTATTTCATTATTATTTAATGTTACTAATAATTTATGAGGAGGTTTGAAGAGGATGAAAATTAAAAAGGTTTTAATCATTGATAATGTGGATTCTTTTGTTTGGAACTTAGTTCAATATGTAGGAACTTTGGGGCATAAAGTTAAGTTAGTAGATAATAAAATAACCTTAGAGGGAATTAATAAAATAAATCCAGATAGAATAATTATAAGTCCTGGCCCAAAAACTCCAAAAGACGCTGGAAACTGTATAAAAATAATTCAAGAGGTTGATGTTCCAATATTAGGAGTTTGTTTAGGTCATCAATGTATTGTTGAGGCTTTTGGAGGGGTTGTTGGAAGAGCTAATAGAGTCATGCACGGAAAAGCAAGTTTAATAAAACATGATGGCGAAGGTATTTTTAAAGATATACCAAATCCTTTTTATGGAGGAAGATATCATTCATTAATAGCCAAAGAAGTGCCAAAAGAGTTAAAAATAACTGCTAAAAGTTTGGATGATAACTATATTATGGGAGTTAGACATAAAAAGTTGCCAATTGAAGGAGTTCAATTTCATCCTGAAAGTATATTGACAGAGTCTGACAAATTGAAATTTCCAGATTTAGGTTTAAAACTTATTAAGAACTTTATTGAAAATGAATATTAAACAAAAATAAACTAAGTGAAAAATATGGATGTTTATGAAATACTATATCAATTTTGTTTAGAATATCTAGTATTCTTAGATGATAAGGAAGTTCCTTTATGGAAATTAAAAAAAGAAGATTTAGATAAGGTTAATTTAAATTTACCTTGGGACTCTATTAGAGATTTAGCAATTTATTTATATGAGTTAAAAAAGAAGCAACAGAATTCTAAGGAACTTGTTAAATTTGATATAATTGAAGTTTTAGTAGGCATCGCTCTATTAAAACACGATGATAAAAACAACTATATGGGTCTTGTTACAGAGGAAATGTGTTTAACATATTTAAGCGAACTAATTACTGCAAGAATTAACTGCATAGCAAAATACTATTATATGATGAAAAAACCACAAAATACAAATATTTTTGATGAAATTATTTTAAAATTCCCTCAAAAAAAGGATATTAGAGCATCAAATATAAATGATTTAAGAGAGTTAATAAATAAAATTAAGAGTTATTTTGAGTAATTTCTTTTTAAGTTTTTTTATATGAATAATTAATTTATAAAAATTTACTATTTTTGTTAGTTTATACCATATGGGGTCCATCCAATATGGACAAAAATAGACAAGAGTCCATATTGGACTTGGGCGTCATCAACCTCATCTCCCTCTGGGTTCATTGGGAGCATATCATAGGTCTCCACACCTGTCAAGAGCAATAACTCCTCCCATCAATTAATATTCAATAATAACTGCCCCCTTAGGACTCCATTTTACTCCCACATCTGGGGCAGTTATAATTTCTATTAATGAAAATCTATAAATGTCTATATTTACCTATGAAAAATTAAACAGTCCCAAACGGCTTAATTGCACTTAAAAATTCATCAACTTTTTTAAAGTCTTTTTTTCCACCATATTTTTCTAATGAAGAAGATACATCTATAGCATAGGGGTTAACTGTTTTTATCGCTTCTAATACATTATCCTTATTTAATCCTCCAGCTAAGATTAATGGTTTTTTTAAGGATTCTCTTAACTTCTTAGATACTGCCCAGTTGTGAGTTTTTCCCTCAAATTTTACATTTTCTATTTTTGTATCTACTAAAATAGCATCTACATATTTTTCATAATCTTTAGCTGTATTTAGTAAATTTTTAAATTCAATTTCTTCGTCTTTTGGTATATGGATAACTTTAATTATATATGAATCTAATATACCATTATTCTTTAAATTTCTAAGTTCTTTAACAAATTCTAAACACTCAAAACCATGTAATTGTATAGCATCTGGCTTTAAAGCATTATATACTTCTAATACTTCTTTTATATCACTTGGCATTATTACAGAGACTAAAGATGTAAATGGAGCTATATATTTCTTTAATTCTATGGCAGTATCTAATGATATTTTTCTTGGAGTTTTTACAGGAACATCAATTATAACTCCTACTGCATGAACCTTTTTTGATATATACTCCATATCTTCTTTGTTTGTAATTCCACATATTTTTACTTTTACCAAAAATTTCACCATAATTAAATTTTAAAAAATTACTTCTTATTTTTATTTGAAACTACTATTTTTTTAACATTCTTACTCTTTTTGTTATTAGAAGCTTCTGTTGATTTCTTTTTTATTGAATTATTATTTTTAATTTCATTAATTTCTTCATTAATTATTTTTAGTAAATAATCTACGAGTTCCTTTAAAGTAGAAATAATTTCAGGAGTAACATTTATAATGTCTTCTTCAGATATCATACCAATAATTTTTCCTTCATCATCAACTATATACAACTCATTAGTTTTATACTTACTCATAATTTTTAATGCTTCATCAATAGTAGTATTTGGAGAGATAGTTATTAATTTATCTGATGATATGTTTTCAACTTTTATTTTGTCAGGAGGTATCTTTTTAATTAATACTTTATTTATTATATCTCTATCTGTAGCAACTTTAATTTTTTCACTATCTAATTTATGGGCTAACACAAGAACAGAATGAACATTTTCTTTAATCATAAGTTTAGATACATCATAAACTGTTATATTTCCACCAACAATTATAGGTTTTTTCATTAAAACTAAAACTGGAACTTCACCAACCATTTTAATTCCCCTTTACTTATTAGATTAGAGTATAATGTAACTATTTTAAAATTAAAATTAATGATATATAACATTAATTAATTCTAATATTACCTTAAAATATTAAAACTATTAAGTTAATTATATATAATATAAATTATCACTAAAATAATAAGGAGCCTATTTGTTTGATTATTATGTGATATGTACCTACAATAACAATTATATATGATACAAAATTTTAAGATAAGTTAAATTAAAGTTATTTACAGGATGATAATTATGAAACTTGTAAAAGATGCTTTATCAAGAAATGATACTACAAGATATTTAAAGGATGAATTTGGAGAAGCAAGAATTGTAGTAGTTGGTTGTGGCGGTGCAGGAAATAATACTATCAACAGATTAATGGAAATTGGAATTCAAGGAGCAGAAACAATAGCGATTAACACTGATAAACAACATTTAGAAGTAATACAGGCTGATAAAAAAATTTTAATAGGTTCTACATTAACAAGAGGTTTGGGAGCAGGAGGTTATCCTGAAATTGGTAGAAAAGCGGCTGAAATGGCTAAAAATATATTAGAAGAGCAGTTAAAAGGAGCTGATTTAGTATTTGTCACTGCAGGAATGGGTGGAGGTACTGGGACAGGTTCAGCTCCAGTTGTTGCTGAAATAGCCAAAGAAAATGGAGCAATAGTTGTAGGTGTTGTTACCTATCCATTTAAAATTGAAAGAGCAAGAATGAAAAAGGCTGATGAGGGTATTGCAAGAATGTCTGAAGTTTGCGATACTGTAATTATAATTGACAATAATAAACTCTTAGATTTAGTTCCAAATCTACCCATAAATGATGCATTCAAAGTGGCTGATGAAATTATAGCACAGGCGGTTAAAGGAATAACAGAAACTATAGCAGTTCCAAGTTTAATAAATATTGACTTTGCAGATGTCAAGGCTGTTATGGGAGGTGGAGGAGTAGCGATGATAGGGGTTGGAGAAGTAGATAGCAATGATAGAGGAGACAGAATTCAAAATGTTGTAAGAGAAACACTAAGTTGTCCATTATTAGATGTTGATTATAGAGGAGCTAAAGGAGCTTTAATTCATATAACTGGAGGGCCAGATTTAACATTAAAAGAGGCAAATGATATTGGTGAAGGAATAACTAAGGAACTTGATCCAGAAGCAAATGTTATATGGGGAGCAAGAATAGATCCAGAGATGGAAGGTTGTATAAGAGTTATGGCTATAATTACAGGAGTAAAATCTCCAAATATCATAGGCAAAGATACAAAACCAAAGAGATTAATACCTAAAACAAATAATAATAAAAATACTAAAAAAGAATTTAAAAAATGCAACATAGACTTTATAGTATAAACTTCTAATTTACAGACTATTATTTAATTTTTTTACTATTAGATACTACTTTTTTATAAAAATTTTTATTTACAGATTTTTATATAAAGTATAAAAATAAAATAACTAATTTGTTTGTTAGTTTTTGTTTATAATTTTTGTATTTTTTAGGTTATAATGTTGTTTCGATAATTTTTTAAGATTTTAAGATAGGGATTTATATGAAGGCTTGTGAGAGATTGTTATTAAAGATAGAATCTCCTGAAAAATTTGTAGAAGAGTTTAAAAGGATTTTACTTGAGATGGGTCTAACTTTGAAGGAGTTTTCTGAGATTTCTGGAATACCATACAGCACATTATATAAAATAGTTCAGGGAAAAGATTTTAGAGTTTCAACCCTCGTAAAAATTTTAAAAACTATAAGATCCTTTGAGAAAGAGGAAGATACTAATACTATAGCGATTATTGCAGCGAGACCTGCATTAAATAGAATTACTACAAGAAAAATTGAAATTAATGGAAAAAGTTATTTACTAAAAGAGTATCCTGCAGGTTCTTTAGAAGAGTGTATTGTTGCCGCAGTTAGGGCAGAGAGAGAGGGAGTTAAAGGAATAGTATGTGCTCCTATCGTTAGTGCTACAATTGAAAAAATTGTTAATATCCCTGTTGCAGTTATAATCCCAGAAAAAGATGCATTTATGAATGCATTGGAAATTATTGTAAAAAAAATAAATGAATAAATATTTTTAATTATTCTTTATATTTATTTTTTTATATACTGAATTATTTTTTCTAAAAGTTTATCAGATATATTAACATCTGAGACTTTAGATAAACCTCTCCAAGATGGTGTAGAATTAACCTCCAATACTTTTAAACCTTCTTCTGACTCTATTAAATCAACTCCTGCATAAAATAAACCTATAGAATCTTTTGCTTTTAATGATAAATCTTCAATTTCTTTAGTTATTTTACATTTTTCTATCTTAGCCCCCTGCGAAACATTATTTTTCCAATTCTCTCCACCAATCCTATACATAGCACTTACAACTTCATCATCTATAACAAAAACTCTTATATCTCTATAATATTTCCCAACGGGCTCTATAAATTTCTGAATATAGAATGTTATATACTTTTCCTGAAATTCATTTAACATCTGTAGTTTAGTTATTATAGGCATATCTTTTTTAATTCTAATAATTCTCTCTCCTCCACATCCAAATATTGGCTTTATAACTACATCTTCAAAAGTGTCTATCCAATGTAATGCCTCATTTATATTCTCTGTAACAACAGTTTTTGGCTGAGGAAGATTATTTAACTCTAAATACATTGATGTTAAAAACTTGTTTGAGGCTATATTTATACCTTCAGGAGGATTAATAACAGGAACATATTTATTTAAATATTTTAAAACATCAAATCTAAAAAAACTGTCCCAACCAAGATTTCTAACAAAGAAAACATCAAAAGTATTTAACAATGTTCTATAATACTTTATATTAAAATCTAAGTTAAACCCTGCCACTATATTTTTGGGATTTATAACTCTATAATCTACTCCAAACTTATTACAAGATTTTATTAAATCATTAACAATGTCATCTCTATCTAAACTAATAATACCAAGTTTCACATATATCCCTCCTTAAAAATTAAATAAAAAATACAATAAACATAACAACTATTAAGTTTAAGTATTAGTTATAATTAAACTTTTTATTAAACTTAGAAAATGAATAATAATTTTGATAATTATAGTAGAAATAGTAGAATTTAATATAAGATTCAATTATGGTTATGGTGAATGAGATGGAGAAAAAAACATTGTCACTTTGTCCTGTATGTTTAAAAAGGATTCCAGCAATAATTACTGAAGAAGATGGAAAAATTATTATAAAGAAAACCTGTCCAGAGCATGGAGAATTTAAAGATGTCTATTGGGGAGATGCAGAACTATATAAAAAATTTGATAGATATGAATTTATAAACAAAGTGATTGTAACCAATACAGAAATAAAAAATGGCTGTCCATTTGATTGTGGATTATGTCCAAATCACAAATCAACGACTATATTGGCTAATATAGATGTAACTAATAGATGTAATCTAAACTGTCCAATATGTTTTGCCAACGCCAATAAATCAGGAAAGGTTTATGAGCCATCCTTTGAAGATATAAAGAGAATGATGATAAATTTAAGAAATGAAATTCCTCCAACACCGGCAATTCAATTTGCAGGGGGAGAGCCAACTGTTAGGCATGATTTACCAGAGTTAATAAAAACAGCAAGAGAATTAGGATTCTTACATATTCAATTGGCAACGAATGGAATAAAATTAAAAAATATAAATTACCTTAAAAAATTAAAAGAATCTGGTTTATCCACCATTTATTTACAGTTTGATGGAATTTCTGAAAAACCTTACTTAGTTGCAAGAGGTAAAAACTTACTACCTTTAAAACAAAAAGTTATTGAAAATTGTAGAAAAGTAGGTTTTGATAGTGTTGTTTTGGTTCCTACATTGGTTAGAGGAGTTAATGATAATGAGGTTGGAGGAATTATAAGATACGCCGCCAAAAATGTTGATATAGTTAGAGGAGTTAATTTCCAACCAGTTTCATTTACTGGAAGAGTTGATGAAAAGACGAGGTTAGAGGGAAGAATTACGATTCCTGACTTTATAAAGTTAGTTGAAGAACAAACTGATGGAGAAATTTGTGTAGATGATTTCTATCCAGTTCCATCTGTTGCTCCAATTTCTGTGTTAGTTGAAAAACTAACCAACGATAAAAAGCCAATATTATCTGCACATCAACACTGTGGAACATCAACCTATGTTTTTGTTGATGATGGTAAATTAATTCCATTACTAAGATTTATAGATGTTGAAGGATTCTTAGAATTAGTTAAGGAAAAGATTGATGAAATTACTGATTCAAAAATACATAACACCAAAGTTTTAGGAGAAATTGCTTTAAAATTACCATCTTTAATTGATTTGAGTAAGGCACCAAAGTCAATAAATATCAAAACAATAATTGAGTTAATTATAGGTGTTTTAAAAAGTGATTATAACGCATTGGCTAAATTACATTATCATATGCTAATGATAAGCTGTATGCACTTTATGGATCCATATAACTTCGATGTAAGGAGAGTTAGTAGATGTTGTATCCATTACGCAACTCCAGACAATAGAATAATTCCATTCTGTTCCTATAATACAATATATCGGCCACAAGTAGAGGAGAAATTTTCAATTCCTTTAGAAGAATGGAAGAAAATGCATAAAATGGGAAATGATGAAGATGATAGAGAAGATTATTAAAGAAAGTAAAGAAGGAATCTTAATTGACATAGATGTTCAAGCAGGATCTAAAAAAAATGAGATTACTGGAATAAATGAATGGAGAAAAAGGTTAAATGTAAAAATAAAAGCTCCAGCAACTGAGGGAAAAGCAAATAAGGAGATAATCAAATTCTTTAAAGAAATCTTTAAAAAAGATGTTGAAATTGTCTCTGGCAAGTTAAATCCTCAAAAAACTATATTAATTAGAGATATTAAAAAAGATGAAGTTATTAAAAAATTAGAAGAGTTGTTATAATTTTTAATTTTTTATTATTATTTGTTTTTATAACCTGGTAATATTTTTTGAAGATTCCTATAAACATTTTCATTTACGACTTCATATAAACTGTTTTCATAGGTATCCATTGCAACAATTAACGGACCAAAGTTATTAACTTCCAACTCCCAAACAGCTTCTGGCATTCCTAACTCTTCTAAGAAATATACATTATTAACTTTTTTAACTGAATTAGCCAACAGAGCGGCACATCCTCCCGGAGCGGCTAAATATACTGTTCCAAATTTCTTAAACTCATTTAATAACTCTTTTTTCATTCCACCTTTTCCAACAATTGCAGAGATATTGGTTAATCTTATAAATTCTCCCTCTAAGTTATTCATTCTTGCAGATGTAGTAGGCCCTATAGAGATACACTTCCAAGAATCATTTATTTTTTTCATTATTGGACCAGCGTGATATATTATTGCCTCATTTAAATCAAAAGGAAGTTTTTCATTATTTTTTATCATTTTAATAATTTTTAGATGCGCTTCATCTCTCGCAGTATATATCTTTCCATTTAAATATACTATGTCTCCTACTTTTAACTTTTTAACATCCTTTTTTGATAGTCCATTAAATACATACTTCAATAGAATCACCTCTCAATTTCCATTTAATGTTTGTGAGTAGAATAAATAATAAATATCTATATGTTACATAAAGAAAAACTAAGATGAGTTTAATATAATTATAAAAAATAAATACTAAATTAATACTTGAGGTGAATACTATGATATGTATAATAATGGGTAGTGAAAGTGACTTAAAAATAGCAGAGAAAGCTGTAAATGTTTTAAAAGAATTTAACATAGAGTTTGAGGTTAGGGTGGCATCAGCCCATAGAACTCCTGAGTTGGTTGAAGAAATTGTAAAAAATTCAAAAGCTGATGTATTTATAGCTATTGCTGGATTAGCGGCTCACTTACCAGGTGTTATTGCAAGTTTAACTACAAAGCCAGTTATTGCAGTTCCAGTAGATGCAAAATTAGATGGTTTAGACGCTTTATTAAGTATAGCACAAATGCCTCCGGGAGTTCCAGTAGCAACAGTTGGTATTGATAGAGGAGAAAATGCAGCTATTTTAGCCTTAGAAATTTTATCTCTAAAAGATGAAAATATCGCAAAAAAATTAAAAGAGTATAGGGAAAATATGAAGAAAAAAGTTTATAAGTCTGATGAAAAAGTTAGAGAAATGTTTAAATAACTAAACCATTAAATTTTTATTTTACAACATTTTATTAAGATTGTTAAAATCTTAAAGAGGGATTAAATATGCAGAAAGTTAATCCTACAAGAATGGAGCTATTAAAGTTAAAAAATAAAATAAAATTGGCAGAGAAAGGACATAAGCTATTAAAGCAGAAAAGAGACGCTTTAATTATGGAGTTTTTTCAAATAATAGAGCAGGCATCAGATTTAAGAAATAAAGTTGAAGAAAAATTGGCAGAGGCTTATAAAGATTTAATAATGGCTCAAACTGTTATGGGGACATTGGCAGTTAAAGAGGCATCATTTGCCGCAAAGAATGATAAATTAGAGGTTGATATGGATACAAAAAATATAATGGGAGTTACTGTTCCTACTTTTGAAATATACAATGTTAGAAGAAAAGTTGGAGAAAGAGGATATTCACCTTATGGTGTTAGCTCAAAATTGGATGAAGCGGCAAAGAAATTTGAAGAATCTTTGGAATTAATTACTGAATTAGCAGAAATAGAAACATCAATTAGATTATTAGCTGAAGAGATAATTACAACAAAAAGAAGAGTTAATGCTTTGGAGTATGTTATAATTCCAAGGTTAAAAGAATTGAAGAAGTATATATCTATGAGATTGGATGAAATGGAAAGAGAGAACTTCTTCAGATTGAAGTTAATTAAGTCAAGAATTGAAAGAAGAGAGGCTGAAGAATCTGCATAAAATTAATTTAAAATTAAAATGTTATCATTTAATAATAAATTTATAAATTCTGATTGTTTATTATTTATTTTTGGTGGTATTATGGTGTTTAGGATCCTTGGAAGGATAGCAGAAATTGAAAAAGAAATAAAAGAAGAGCATGTAAAATGTGATTTAATAATTTTAAATGAGGCAAAAATTGAACCAATAGTTGCAGATGAAGATAAAAAGTTTAAGCAAGGAGACGTAAAACCAATAATAATTAAAAAGATTAAAGTACCACCAATGTCTCTTCTTTTAATTTGTCCTTATGCAAGGCATAGAGTAGGACATGTTCTTGCAGTAGGGGAAGAGATTCCAATGCCTATTGAATGTGAAAGAGAGTTGGATATGGCTACCTTTGTTAGTGGAATAGACGGAGAAGTGAAGAAAGGAGATTTAATTGGAATGTTGGTTATGATTGCTACTAAAAAGAAGGAAGAGTAAGAAATTTTTAATTTTTATTTGACATTTGTTAGTCTTATTAGATTTATTTTTATCATCTTTTTGTCATTTTATTCTTATTTATTAAAATTAAAATAAAACCTATTTTTTTGTGATTACTATGGATTCAATAGAATTAATTGAAATACTCTCTAAAAAAATAAACAAAAATGCAGTAGTAACTGAAATATCTAAGGATAGGGATCCTTTTAAAGTTTTAATCTCAACAATAATAAGTGCCAGAACGAAGGATGAAGTAACTGAAGAAGTTTCAAAAAGATTATTTAATGTTGTTAAGAATGTCGATGATTTATTAAAGATTGACGAAGAAGAATTATCTAAATTAATATATCCAGCGGGTTTTTATAAAAATAAAGCAAAAAATTTAAAGAAATTGGCAAAAATTTTAAAAGAAAATTATAATGGAAAAGTTCCAGATTCATTGGAAGATCTATTAAAATTACCGGGAGTTGGTAGAAAAACAGCCAATTTAGTCATAACTTTGGCATTTGATAAGGATGGAATTTGCGTTGATACTCATGTCCATAGAATTTGTAATAGATGGGAAATTGTCAATACAGAGTCACCAGAAGAAACTGAGTTTGAATTAAGGAAAAAACTTCCTAAAAAATATTGGAAAATAATTAACAATTTGTTAGTAGTTTTTGGTAGAGAAATATGTTCTCCAAAACCAAAATGTGATAAATGTTTTGAAGAGATTAGATTAAAATGCCCTTATTACAAAAAAATTAAGGTTTTTGAAAATATTTTAAAAAAATTTGATTTTAAAAAGGTATCTAAAAATAAAATTCCTAATGAAAAAGGGACTTATATTTTAAAGATTAAACTAAAAGAAGGTAAAAAAATAAAGTTTGGTAAGAAAGAGGAGTTCTTTAAAAAAGGAATTTATTTTTATGTTGGCTCTGCCTATGGAAATTCAATAAACTTAAAAAACAGAATAGAGAGACATTTAAAAGATGACAAAAAAATGCACTGGCACATAGATTATTTATTAAAATACGGTAAAGTTGAAGAAATCTTTATAACAAACAAAAGAGTTGAGTGCGAAGTGGCAAATGAGTTTATAAAGGAATTCGACTATATAGAAAGATTTGGATGCTCTGACTGCAACTGTAAAAGTCACCTATTTTATATGAAGCCATAGATTATTTAAATCTCTCTTTTCCACCAATATTTTTAATGATATTTAAAAATTCTTTTTCTATATCTTTTAACTCATCTTTACTATATCCATAAATTCTAAATGTGATACTTTTATATCCTTCCTCAATTTTATCTCCTTCATAAATGTCAATTATTTCAATATCAAAAAGTTTTTTAAGTAAATTTAAAATAACATTTTCATCAACAGATTTTTTAAATAAAACAGATATATCTGAATATTTTCTCTCAAAATGTTTTTTCTTTAAGTTCTTTAATTCTTCTCCAGAAAATACTTCAACTCTTAATATATTGAATTTTAACTCCTTACCATTTTTTTCTAATATTAAATAA
>JALVUY010000082.1 GCA_027023665.1 Methanocaldococcaceae archaeon | reverse complement strand
ATAGAAAACTTAATTACTACCATAACTTCATAATATAATAATTGTTAATACACAAAAAATATGTTCAAATAAGGTGAAATAATGAAATTTGGAATAGAATTTGTTCCTAATGAACCTATACAAAAACTCTGTTACTATGTAAAGTTGGCTGAAGATAATGGATTTGAATACTGTTGGATTACAGACCACTACAACAATAGAAATGTATATATGGCTTTAACTGCTATAGCAATGAATACAAACAAAATTAAGTTAGGTCCAGGAGTTACCAACCCATATGTTAGAAATCCAGCAATTACTGCTTCAGCAATCGCTACATTAGATGAATTATCTGGAGGAAGAGCTGTTTTAGGTATTGGTCCAGGGGACAAGGCAACATTTGACACATTGGGTATTGAGTGGGTTAAGCCTGTTACAACATTAAAAGAAAGTATAGAAGTTATTAGAAAATTATTGGCAGGAGAGAGAGTCTCTTTTGAAGGAAAAGTCGTTAAATTGGCAGGAGCTGCATTGGCAGTTAAGCCTATTCAAAAGAAAGTTCCTGTTTATGTAGGGGCTCAAGGGCCAAAGATGTTAGAAACTGCGGGTATGATTGCAGATGGAGTTTTAATTAACGCATCAAATCCAAAAGACTTTGAAGCGGCAATTCCTTTAATTAAGAAAGGAGCTGAAGCTGCTGGAAGAAGCATGGATGAAATTGATGTTGCCGCTTATGCATGTATGTCAGTAGATAAAAACTCAGAAAAAGCTAAACAAGCAGCTGTTCCTGTCGTTGCATTCATTGCTGCAGGATCTCCACCAGTAGTTTTAGAGAGACATGGTATTGATGCAGAAAAGGTTGAAAAGATTAGAGAGGCATTGAAAAAAGGAGACTTTGGAACAGCCTTTGGAACTGTTGATGACACTATGTTAGAGGCATTCTCAATTTACGGTACACCAGAAGAAGTTATTGAAAAATGTAAAAAATTAGCAGAAATGAGAGTAACTCAAATAGTTGCTGGATCACCAATTGGACCAAACAAAGAAACAGCAATTAAATTAATAGGTAAGAAGATAATTCCAGCATTAAAAGAATAATATTTTTTCTCTATTTTTCTTTTTTATTCTGAATATATAATAAGTATATAAATAATTATTATTTAGTATACTAATCTTTTAAAAAACAGATTTTTTTGACCTTTTTAGAAGTAAAACATTTTCTCCAAAAGCCCATTTAAACAAATAAGGATTTTCAGTATGCACTGGAATAATATAATCTGGGTCTATCTTTTCTATAACTTTTCTTAAATCCTCTTTTGAAATGTGTCCAGAACTTTGTCTCCATCTTTGTATATGTTAAATACAACTTCAAACTTGAATTTACTACCTGCGACGACTCTTTCAATATTTCTAATACCTCCTTTTACAGTTGTTCCTTTTACTCTATCTATGGTATTTTCTGGTTTTATTTCTAAGTATTCATAAGGTTTTTTACCATTTAATTCTAAATATGCATCCCTAACTATTATTCTAACTGGCTCTTGAATATTTTTTGAGTCATGAGGTCCAAATATTTTGCAAATCTCACATTTTCCACAATTACACGGGAGAGCGTTTCCTCTCTTATCATAACTAATTTTACCATCCTTTTTTTCCAATAAACTTCTAATTTTACCCTTTAACGAACTTCCGGGAATGAATATATTGTCATTTTTATCTTTTATAACTGGGTTGTCAGTTCCTCCAATCTTTAAAGTTTCCTTTACCCCTCCTATATGAATTCCACTCTCTAATTTAATAACTCCATTTATAATAACTTTCCCTTTTAAAGTTATTTCCTCCATTATCTAACCCCCTACTGACTTTTTGCATAAATTTTGTGATATGCCACTAATGACTCAAAAAATATTTTGAAACTTTTGAATTTATTTAAATCATTATTTATTTCATCAATTATTTTACTAAATGTACCATTAAATTTCCTTAACGCCTCATATTTATTTATATTAGTTTCTTTCCCTACATTGTATGCCATTTTTGGTTTTAGAAATACTAATTTTGCATACCAATCTGGTTCTTTATCATCAATCCTTATCACATAGTCATAAAAATCTCTCATTTTTGATGCTGGAATATTTTCAAAATCTTTAGCCAATTTCTCTGCTATATCAATAACTTTATTTGCATTTTTGCTATTTACATTTAAAATGGTATTAATCTCCTCTTCCTTTAAAATACATATTTCAATATCTTTATTTCTCATAATTCTCACCCATTTTTATTTTTCAGTTCTACAATCTTTGCAGAAACTTTTAAGTCGTTGAATCTTACATTTCCACATTTAAGCCCATAGGTTATTTTCTCTTTGACATAATCTTCTAAGAATTTAACATTTTCATCCAATTTATCACCACTTTTGAAGTTTCTATGTAAGTAATACAAAATTCTCCAATAATATGGGAAGTTTATAAGGAATTCCTCTCCTTTGTATTCTATAACTCTATTTAACTTATCTGAAACAGTTTGAGAGATAAATAATATTCTTCTACTAATATTTGACTTAAGGGCTTTTTCAAAATGATTCTCTAACTCTGTCTCGTTGTATTTTTTCATAAGTTCTTTAATCTTATCGTCAATTTTAATTTCTTTATCATATTTTATTAAGTAAAGTTTTTCTAATCTTTTTATTGATTCTTCATCGTAATAAACTTCAAAGTCCCAATTTAATGGACAACCAAAGATGGATATAGCATTTTTCTTAATATCCTCATATTTACCATTAACTGGTAAAACTATCTTATCTTCTTTTGCAATATCGTCCAATTCTACATTAGCCATATTAACTGCCTTTTTAAACTCAAACTTTGGATTAACTATAACAATTCCAGCACTTAGAGATAAATTAGGATTGTAGCACGTGAATCTCTTAAATTTTCTCCTAATGTCTTTTGCTAACACCCATATAACATCCCAAGAACCTACTATAAGAGTATCATCCCCTCCAGAATAAACTAAATAAACATTATCTTTGTAAGGTACTTCTTTATCTTTAATTTTACAATATCCTGTCTCAATTAAGTGAGGAATATAGCCAGTGAAAAACAAAGTTAGCATAGAACTCAATGTGCTCATTCTTGATATAGATGCAAATTCTCCTAAACCCTTGGTAAAAACCTTTCCTAAGTTATCAACATCCATCTTTAAAATTCCTATCTTATTAGTTCCAGTTCTCTCATTTGCCTGTTCTGCCAATCTATCAAAATCTTTTATTTTTTTATTATCGTCTAATGGAAAGGCAATACTCCAAATTTTATAAGGAATTTCTAAATCTCCATTTTCTTTTGGAAGGTAATATGTTTCATTTTCAAATTTAACTTTTTCAAATAACTCTTGTAGGGCAGGAAGTTCTTTCATTGAAATATTAATCTTATCTTTCATCTTAGCCCTTGAAGGTTTTTCATAGTTATAATCTATCTTCCCTAATTTTTTAAATTCCTTTAAAAATTCTGTCAATTCTACGAACGAATAACAATTTTTACATACTTTGTCCTCTCCTTCATCATATAGTTGTATTCCTTTTTCAAATTCTCCTCTACAACATCTACATATCTTATTTTCATCACCAGAACCTTCTGGTTCAAAGAACTTTTCAATACTTAATTTTATCTTATAATGATATTTCTGCATTTTCTTTATTGCAGTAACTTCTCCAACTTCCTTCCATTTTTTTGAAAAGTTAGATTCTGCTTGTGCTAAAAATTCATATGGTTTAATATTTATTTTTCCTAAAGTAATGTATAAATCAGTTCTGAATTTTTGATAGATTAAGTCATTTATTTCTTCTTCAATATCTTTAATAAAATTATCTTTTACTTTATATGATAAAATATAGAAGTGTCCTCCTCCACAAAATAGTATGTTTGTTATTGGCAAATCCAACTTTTGTATTATGTAGTTTGCAATTATTTCAGTTAAAAAATCTAAGTAAAAACTCCTACCTTTTAACGACTTTGTGGCATATTTTGTAGTTACTTTAAAGATAAAATTCTGAATTCCTGATATATCTCCGTGAATTAATGAAAATAACTCATATTTTTCCCAGAAAGGATTTAACTCTTTTTTATATTTCCCTTTTTCTAATGGGATTCTTTTTAATAATTTAGATAACATATCATCAGTTAGTTTAGCATCTAAATATTTCCCTATATTTTTGTATATTTTGTATAAACAACAGGCAATGGTACAAGTAGTTTTTAAATGGTCAAATAATGAGATATCTGGCAAATAACCTTCCTTTTTCCAATTGGTTGCTGAGGGAACACACCATAAGTATTTTTGAATTAACTGGAATAACTTTTCAAAGTTGTCAATTTTTACTTTTTTATTTTTATTTTCTAATTCATTTTTAAATGCATTGTATAAAGTTTCATAGGATATATTTGGGTTTGGATATGGAAAGATTACCTCTTCTTTAATTGAAAGAGGTTTTAAATAGTATTTCATTCCATTTCTGTATAGTTCCTCTTTGTTTTTCTTTATTTTTTTATGATAAAATTTATCATCACTAATATCTATAAGCTCAAAAACTGACAGTAATGCCTGATCTTTTTTTGGTACATTTAGGCATTCTTCAACATCTTCCCTCTCTCCACTACTTAGCCAGTCAGATAATATTAGAATTTTAACTAAGGGGTTAGAATTACTTTTATTGTGATGCTCTCTAATCAATTCAATGACTAAATCTTTAATCTCCTCATTAATCCCTAAGTTTTTGTAATATTTTTCAATAAAATCTGCCCCACACTTTTGATGTTTTATTTTTGGATTTTTAGACCTCTGTATAAACTTCCCAATATCGTGCAATAAACTTCCAATCATTAACGCTTTATAATCGTTATCCATAACAATCCCCCAATAAGTTAATTAATATTTGTTAATAGACCTATTTATATTTTCTGAATCTACAATGTTTAAATTCTCTAATTGTTATTACTTTACCATCTTCTATAACTTCTTTAACCACTCTTTTTGTAGTTGCATAAATAGGAATTAAATTATTCTCAAAGGCATAATTAACCATATTGTATGTTGCTCCAAAGTCCCCCTGTATTAATACATAGTCCCCATCATTTGCATTATTTTTTAGAAATTCTTTTATTGGTTTTAGATAATCGGTTATATCCTCAATTTCTGGAGGAATATTGCTCCAAATATTTTGTAATTCTTTTGGTAAATATATAAATTTATCTACCTTTAAATTTTCTCTTGCATCATTTATTTGGTCATCAGTAAGATTATGAGAAAATAATAAAAACATCTTTGGCAAAATTATCACCTATTTTTAGAATTTGAGAATTTTTCATATTCTTTTTTTAACATATCAAGAGGTAAATTTTCTTTAATAGACGATAAATCCTCATTCAATTGATTTATTATATCCTTCACATAGGAAAGAATTTCGTTATTTATTTTATTTCCATTTCTTTTATAGCTGAAAATTTTATAATATGCGTTATTTAGAGAATTCATAATCTGATTTTTAGAGCATAATCTTCTATTCAATATGAGCCATTTAAATAATTCGAAAGAATATTTACCCCTCACATTGTATGTTTTTGATAGATTGAAGGAAATATAATTTAATAGAGCAAATTCTAAGACATTAAAGTCATAGAAATCCTCATCTTTGTAGTTATTAACTATATTCATTATAGTATTAACCTTATCTATTACTTCCTCGTTATTATCAAGTTCTTCTAAAATTTCAATAACATCCCTTAATTTTTCATTAGTACATCTATTTTTACATTTAGGAGATAACAAATTCTTCTCTACAAAATTCCAATATATCTCGCTATTTTCAAGTTTATATGCATTAATAACTTTTTGAATTAGCAAAGTTCTAAGCAACTTATTAAGCAATTGTAAATATTCTCTATTTTCCTCATTATTGTTAATTCTCTCTATTAAATTGTTTATAACTTCTTCTATATTTGGAGGATTCTTTTTATATAATTCTTCAATACTTTCTAAATCTTTTTCAGCATTAAATTCCACTCCTTTATGAACAACATCTGCATGTGCTATTTTATTTCTTATATTTCTCAATTTTTCATAAATTGCATTAACTTCCTTAAAGAATGGTAAATCTACGGCATAAGATAATCTTTTCATTAAGTCCCTATTTTTGTGTATTGGAGTTAATCCATATTTTTCACATAGCATCCAAAATATAGAATCAGTTAAACATAGATAGCCAGAACTGTATTTTTTATTATCAAAATTCCACTCTGCCATTAATTTTTGAAACTCATAGTATGAGGATATATTATTAAATCTTTCACTAAATTCCTTTAACTTTGGAATAATATATTTTGTAAATCTTCCAGAATCTTCATTGATGTTGTTCAATATTTTATTTAATTCATCTATATCTTCTTTAAGTTCTCTTAAATAGTTTGCATCTATATGGATTGAGATTTTTCTAAGATTATTAGCCAATAATTTGTTTTCCTCTTCCAACAAATCAGAAATTAAATAACTATTTCCATATTTTGTAAATTCATACATTCCTTTAACCCAATCAAGAATTTCAAATATAGGGCTTAAATCAACAATTGGAGCATAGTTTAGTTCTTTATAAACATCTAACATTCCATAGTATATTCCTTCAAGTTTAATATTTTTGAAGTATCTAAGAAATTCTAACATTACATACATAAATAGAGGGATAGATCTAAATGAATGAGTAATATCCAAATAAATTTCGTCATTGTCATTTATTTCATTAGTTAAAGACATAAAAATATCAAAATTCTCCCAAATATCTTCCTTGTTTATACCATACTTAATAAGCAAACACTTAGAGCCTCCTTTTGCATTAGGATTAATCTTTTTTAAATATTCATCTAAGACATTACATAGTTCTTTTAAATCCTCTTCTTTCAATTCATGATTTTTATAATTAGATTTTCCAACCTTTTCTCCGATATATTTCCAATATTCTTCATTAAATTTCCCAATTTTTTGAGCATAATGTTTATAGAGTTCCTCCCACATGGATTTACTAGTTCCAACCACTATAATTTTATCTACTTTTAACTTTTCTACTAAGACTGATAAAACAAAAGGACTCTCTATTTTTTCATTATCACCTTCAAATCTATACTTTGCAAGTCTATATCTCCTTTTATATATGTCCTCGTTAGAATCTCCAACACCTAATGGGGCTATTAATATTTTAGCCAAATATCATCACCTAACACTAAAAAATAATAAAATTCTCCTACTAAACCTATAGAATAACTTTAAAATTATGATAAATAGAACAACAAAATAATATATAAAGTTTTCGGAATATTTGCCTATAAAAATTAAATGCAAAATGTAAAATATTAAGAATAAATTTACTTTTTTAAAGTAAAAATTAATAAAAATAGACTCTAAAATGTTATATTCTTCTTTAATATAGATCTTATATGCTCAATTAACTCAAGAGCATCATCCATCTTTTTTAACTCTTCAATACTAACTACTGGTAAATTCTTATATTCTTTTTCTTTTTTCTCTAATATCAATAGTGAATATCCTTCCAATAGTTTCGATAGTTCTCTAACTAATAATGCCTTTCTTTTGACTTCTTCATTATTTTGTTGTTCAATGTTAGTCAATAAAATATTTTGAGATTCTCCTAAATCTTTTTCTGCCACAGCATCGAATGGTGCTTTATTGACTACAAATAGGTCAAATCCTAATTTATTTAAGAAATGTAATGCTTCTTTTTTGTAATCTTCTAATTTTTCTAATTTATTTTCAAAATCCTCATCTTCTATTGGCTCAAATAGGTCAATTCCTTTAACTAATGGAACATCTAAGAATTCTTCAATTTTCATAGCCACTTCTACAGAAGGATTAGCCATTTGTGTCTCATATTTATATATTGCCTTTCTTGAAACACCTGCAACTTCAGCCAATTTTCCGACAGAGATTCCCATAGATTCTATAGCCTCTCTTAAAACTTTTCCATCTATATTTACGAAGAATCCTCCTCTTTTTGCATAAACTACTGGCGGACTACCTTCTAAATAGTCCTTAAATGTTTCAAAAGTTACAGCCTTTATGTTGTATCTATCATAAACTACTCCATGCTCCATTGGAGCGTTTCTTGTTCTGATACCAATTATTAAAGGAGTTCCATGTAAGATTCTACTTATTTTTTTTAATTCTTGTGATTGTTCTTTACTTAAACTATCAATATTTTTCAAAATTTTCAAAATTATTCTAATACTATCTTTACTTGCAATTATGTCAAAACAACTTCTACTTAATGGTTTAGATACTGTAAATCTGTGTGATCTTAATAGTTCTATACATTCGGATATTAACATCTCTCTCATAATATCACCATAAAAATTTTCTAATTCAAATCAAGGTTATATTTATTTTTTACGATTCATGTTTTATATTATTGAACTTTACTAATATAAACTTTATCTACCAAAAATAGATAAATTATTCATATATTTTGAATAATAGTTCTATAATAGAGATGTGAGCAAAACACACAATATTATATATTAATTTCTACTTAAATTTAGTATAAACCATTTATATAGTGAGTATCACTAACTAAAATAATGTCAATGTGAGACAATGCCAGAACATATTCTCTCTGGAATAAAGGCAATAATATCAATGAAACTGAGAAGAAAGGGTTTAACACAAAAAGAAATAGCAAAAATTATTAAGAGTGATAGGTCAATAGTTTCTCACTATCTCTCTGGAAGGTATCCTAAAGAGAAAATCTTAAGAGTGGCTAAAACTATTGAAGAGATCCCTCCTG
This sequence comes from Methanocaldococcaceae archaeon, assembly GCA_027023665.1. Classification (GTDB taxonomy): domain Archaea; phylum AGJL01; class Methanococci; order Methanococcales; family Methanocaldococcaceae; genus Methanocaldococcus. Next base: position 4,931 of record JALVUY010000082.1, on the reverse strand, counting down.
AATATGGAGCAAGAATAATACACTCATTAACTGAGGATAAAGAACTTGCAAAGAACCTAATAAAAGAGTTATATAATATAAAACTTTCTTGGAATAAAGATTCATGTATATTTTGTGGTACTTGTCTAATGTGTGAGGTACTCACACTTGATTATTTGACTATAAATATCGATTACAATTCTTGCATACTATGTGGAAATTGTGTACTAAACTGCCCAACTAACTCATTAAAATTCGTGAGGGAGAGTTATGATTGAACAGGTAAAAGAAGTATATGAAAATGGATTCACAATATATAGAGATGGAAAACTTGAAAAAAGAGAACTATTTTGGAACGATGAATTTTGTGTTGGCTGTGGAATCTGTGCTGATATTTGTCCAGTAAATGCAATAGTTATGGGTCCATTAGGGGCTATTGCTAAAGGAGATGTTGTTGCTCCAAAATTAGACATTGATAAAGATACTTGTGTCTTATGTGGAATGTGTGCATCTGCATGTCCTTTTGATGCAATGGATTTAAAAATCAATGGAAAATCAATAAAAGAAGATGAAAGATATCCAAAGATTAAGAGGAAGAGTATCAAAATATATCAAGATAAATGTGTGTTATGTAGGCAGTGTGAGATGGTCTGTCCTCAGGCGGCTATAACGGTAGAGAGGAGTTTAGCAGAGAGGAAGAAGTTTGTTATTGGTGAGATAAATATAAACAAAGATAAGTGTGTATTATGTGGAATTTGTGCTGAATACTGTCCAGCAGATGCTATAATCTTAAAATACAACCATCCTTCACCATCAAATCCAAAACCAGTAACTGACATTGAAGTTGATAGAGATAAATGTGTCTATTGTAAAGTTTGTGAATTCGTCTGTCCTCATGATGCAATAGAGGTTATTTGTTACAAGTGTCCAATGATGAAAAAGATTCCAAAGGCAAAGTTATATGAAGATATTCAAGGAAAAGTCAATATTAATGAAGATTTATGCGTTGCTTGTGGTTGGTGTGCTTTTATTTGTCCTGTAGAGGCTATTGAAGTTGAGAAGCCATTCAAGGGAGAAGTTATAATTGATGTTGATAGATGTAACGCTTGTGAAGCATGTGTTGCTGTATGTCCATGTAATGCTTTAGAATTCCCTAAACCAAAAGATAAAGCTGAAAAAGTTCCAAGATTGATTGTTAATCAAAATCTATGTATTTTATGTGGTGCCTGTAGTAAAGCATGTCCAGTCAATGCAATAAAAGTTGTTAGAAAAGAAATAAACTTTGAAAGAGAACCTAAGGCAATTGCTTGGAAAATGGCATTTGAAAAACTATTAGAAAATTAAAAACAAAAAATCAAACGTAATAAAAAATATTAAAAACTTTATAAGGTGAGCAAATGAAGGCTTACAAATTAGTTGTATATCCAGAGAGATGCCATGGTTGTGGAAATTGCGTTGTCTCATGCCCTATTAATGCTAAACATCCAGAAACATGGGGAGGAAAAGGGCCATACAGTGACGATGTAGTTATAAGAGTTGAAAATGGAGTAGTTACAGTAGTTAATCAAGATTTATGTGGAGGTTGTGGAGCCTGTATAGAGGCATGTCCAGTTAATGCCATAGAATTAGTCTTCATAAGAAAATAAGGTGAAAGTTATGAAGTTTATGTTAAATACTGGTAGAACTATTTGGCAAGGAGAGGCAATAGAGGCTGGAAAAAATCTCGATTTGTATGTCAAAGCGGCAGGAGTTATTTACATTAATGAAGAGGATATGAAAAAACTTGGAGTTAAAGAAGGAGACAAAGTTAAAGTTAAGTCTGAGTATGGAGAAGTCGTAGTTTATGTAAAAAAAGCTACTGAGAGAATGCCAGAAGGAATGGTTTATATTCCAATGGGTCCTTGGGCAAACTGTGTAGTTAAGCCAGACACTCACAGTACAGGAATGCCTTGCCTTAAAGGATATCCTGGATTTTATGTAGAAGTTGAAAAAACTGATGAGGAATTTTTAGATATGAGAACATTGATGAGAAAAAAATACATTGAAAGTCTTGAGTAAATCCAAAAAAATCTTTTAAAAATGGTGATAATTATGGAATACATAATAAAGAATGGAATTGTCTATGACCCTTTAAATGGAATTAATGGAGAAAAAATGGATATCTGTGTAAAGGATGGGAAAATCGTTGAAAAAGTTTCTGAAAATGCAAAGGTTATTGATGCTTCAAACTGCGTTGTTATGCCCGGTGGAGTTGATTCTCATTCTCATGTTGCTGGAGCAAAGGTTAATGTGGGCAGAATGTTTAGACCTGAAGATAGTAAAAAAGATATATATGCAAAAAAAGGATTGAGAACTGGATCCGGGTTTTCAGTTCCATCAACATACAAAACAGGTTATCAATACTCAGAGATGGGATACACAACTGTTATTGAGGCAGCAATGCCTCCCTTAATAGCAAGACACACACATGAGGAGTTTTTAGAAACACCACAGATAGATAAAGCAGCTATGCCATTATTTGGAAACAACTGGTTTGTCTTTGAATATTTAAAAGAAGGAGATATTAAAAAATGTGCTGCCTATGTAGCATGGCTTTTGAGAGCAACAAGAGGATTTGCAATAAAAATAGTTAATCCTGGTGGAACAGAGGCTTGGGGTTGGGGTAAAAATGTCCATAGCCTTGATGATCCAGTTCCATACTTTGACATAACACCAAGAGAAATCGTAAGAGGTTTATGTGAAGTCAATGAACTTCTTGGATTACCTCACTCAATTCATGTCCATCCAAACAACTTAGGACACCCAGGAAACTGGGAAACTACTCTTGAAACAATGGAATGTGTTAAAGGTATCAAAGCAAAACCAAGATACGGAGAGAGAGATATTGTATACTACAATACTCATGTCCAATTCCACTCCTATGGAGGTACTTCATGGAAGGACTTTGAAAGTAAAGGTTTAGAAATTGCCGAATATGTAAATAAAAACGACCATTTAGTTGTTGATGTTGGGCAGGTTACACTTGATGAAACTACAACAATGACAGCAGATGGACCAATGGAATATGATTTACACATGACAAATGGATTAAAATGGGCAAACTGTGATGTTGAACTTGAAACAGGCTCAGGAGTCGTTCCATTCATCTACTCTCCAAAGGGGCCTGTTTATGCTGTCCAATGGGCAATTGGTTTAGATATATTCTTAAACATAGACACAGACAAAGTGCTATTAACAACTGACCATCCAAACGCCGGGCCATTTACAAGATACCCAAGAGTTATTGCATGGTTGATGAGTAAAAAATACAGAGATGAGTGGTTATACAACAAGGTCCATAAGTGGGCTCAACAGAGAAGCCATGTGGCAGATAGTGATAAAGAATACGACCTATATGAAATAGCAAAAGTTACAAGAGCTAATCAGGCTAGAGTTTTAGGATTAAGTAAAGAGAAAGGTCATTTAGGAGTAGGAGCAGATGCAGATATAGCAATTTATGAAATAGACCCTGAAGAAAAAGATGGTAAGAAAATAGAGAGAGCATTTAGATATGCAAAGTATGTATTGAAGAGAGGAGAATTAGTTGTTAAAGATGGAAATGTCGTAAAAGAAGTCTTTGGAGACACAATATATGTAGATGTTAGAGTAGATGAGTCCTTAGAACAGGAGATTATGAAAGACTTAAAAGAGAAATTTACAAGATACTATTCAATTAATTTAGAAAACTATCCAGTTACTGATGAATACGCAAATAGTTGGAAGGTTATAAAGATAGATGCAACTGACATCAGCTAATTATCACTTTTAATTTTTTACAATGAAGGGATTTTAATGTTAACATCGACAACTGACCATTTAGAAGGTTTTAAAATTGTAAAATATTTGGGTGTTGTAATAGGATATGGTGATGATCCAGAAGATGCCTTAGATGATTTAATAGAAGTATCTAAAGAATTGGGAGCTAATGCAATCATAGGAATAAGAATTTCTAACGAAATTATGACGGAAATAACATGCGATAAAAATTATTCTGTTCCTGAATTGACATACTATGCATATGGAACTGCTGTTATCGTTGAACCCAAAGATAAAAATGAAAAATAAAAATTGGTGATGGTATGAAGGAGTTAATATTAACTCTACAAAAAGATATAATTGTTCCTGTAGAGATGGATAATGTATTGCCAGAAACTATTGAAAAGATGAGTTTAGAAGAGATAAAAAATATTGAGTTAGTTCAAGGTAGAAAAAGAGTTAAAGTTGGCGATATTTTTGATGTCGAACTAAATGACATTGAAGGAGATCCAAGAATTATTATAAAGAATTCAAATAGTAAGTTGAAGTATATAGGTTCAAAGATGACAAAAGGAGAGATTATTGTTGATGGAGATGTGGGTATGTATGTTGGTGCTGAAATGAAAGGAGGAAAAATAATTGTAAATGGAAATGCTGACAGTTGGGCTGGACAAAATATGAAAGGAGGAGAGTTATTAATTAAAGGAAATGCAAGAGACTATGTTGGCTCTGCCTATAGAGGAGATTGGAGAGGAATGAATGGAGGAACAATTATTGTAGAAGGAAACGCTAGAAATGAAATTGGAGAGTTTATGAGAAATGGAGTAATCCATATAAAAGGAGATGTAGGAATATTGGCTGGAATTCACCAGAATGGAGGTATAATATTTATTGAAGGTAATGTAGATGTTAGAGTAGGAGGAGAAATGAAGGCAGGAGCTATAGTAGTTTATGGAAAGGTTGAAGAAGTTTTACCATCATTTAAGTTTGAGGGAATCGTTGAAAATCCAATTATTAAATTAAGTAAAAAAGATGAAGGAAGGCAAATAACTGGAACATTCTACAAATTCACAGGAGATTATGTAAATAATAAACCAAAAGGGCAATTATATATCTCAGTAGATAGTAATCCAGATTTAATTTAAAATTTTTATAAT
>JALVUY010000081.1 GCA_027023665.1 Methanocaldococcaceae archaeon | reverse complement strand
AAACAGGATTATAATTAATTGAAGTAAAATTCTCATATTTTCCCAATTTACTTACAAGAAAAATGAAATTTTATTCTTTTTTCTTTTTAAATCTTGGCATACATAAAATTTCTCTCGCCTCAATATTAAAGAATGTGTTCATATTTGCAGGTTTTATAACCATTGCAGTATCTGCCCCTCTTCCAGTACCTCCTATAGCGATAACCTCTTCTTTAGCTTTTATTAATCCAGCATCACAAGCCATAATAGTAATTTCATAACAAACCTTAACTCCTTGTCCAAAAGTTCTTAATGTCTCGGCAATAACCTGAACAGGCCCATAGCCACCTAATTTATTTGATATTCCTCTCTCAACTCCACTTAATGCATGAGTTCCTCTAAATACCTTAGCTCCTCTCTTTTTTAATTCCTCCTCAACTTCTTTACTCATTGAAATTTTATCTTCCCCATAAAATCCTTGATGATATGTTACAACAACCACATTTAAATTTAAATTTTCTTTCTCTAATAAATCAAGTAATTTTTTAGCAGTTTCTCCAGTAGATGATGCTACTACAATACTTTTTATGTCTCCTTTTTTAGATCTTTCAACTGCTATTTTTAAAGTTTCATCTGTATTCTCTTTTCCAGGATATTCAAAAAGTCTCATATTATTCACCCATTTTAAATTTCAATATTTTTATTTTATTTCTTACTTATTTTTATTTCTCTTTTTTAAAACTTCATCAACAATTTCTTTAAATACTTCATCACTTATAAATATTCCCTCTTCTCTCTTTTCTTTAACTTTTTTAACTATTTCACATAGCATATCTTTATCATATTCAATACCCATAAGTTTCAATTTATAGGCTACAGCTCTACAGCCAGAATGCTTACCTAATACAATATTTCTCTTAATTCCAATTTTTTCTGGAAGAAATGGCTCGTAAGTTAATGGATTCTCTATGACGGCATCTACATGAATCCCACTTTCGTGAGAAAATACAAGTTCTCCAACTATTGGCTTATTCTTTGGTAACTTTATTCCAGAGTATTCTTCAACCATCTTACATAATTCTGGCAGAACTTCCAAATTCAGCCCTAAATCAACATCATATAATACAGTTAAAGCCATTACTATCTCTTCTAATGCGGCATTTCCTGCCCTCTCTCCAATCCCATTGACAGTTGTGGATACTGCCTTAGCTCCTCCAATTAAACCATATATAGAATTTATAACTGCAAATCCAAAGTCATTATGGCAATGAACTCCAATATGAGCCTTTTTTAAATTTTCTTTTAACTTTTTACATATGAACTCCATACTTTGGGGAGTAGCACACCCTGCAGTGTCTGCAATATGAACTCTATCCGCCCCAGATTCCTCAGCCGCTCTATGAACTTTAATTAAATCTTCTATAGGAGTTCTTGTAGCATCTTCTGCTGAAAAAGCAACAAATAATCCATGTTCTTTTGCATATTCAACTGCTTCAACTCCCATCTTTAAAATGTCATCTAAACTTTTACCATTGAATTTATATTTTAAGTGCAATGGAGAAGTGGCTATAAAGGTTATTATTCCATCAACATCACAGTCAATTGCCTTATCTATATCTTTTTTTAATGTTCTACATAATGCTAAAATATCTGCATTCAATCCTTCATTTGCAATTGCTTTAACAATTTCCGCCTCTCTTTCAGAGACAATTGGAAATCCTGCTTCAATTTGTTTTATTCCAAGTTCATCTAATTTTCTGGCTATATTCAATTTCTGCTCCTTAGTAAAACAAACCCCTGGAGTTTGCTCTCCATCCCTAAGAGTTGTGTCATATATGTATATATCCTTCAAATCTAACTTTGGATTGTAAGGACAAGCCGCCTTCCAACTATTCTCAAACAAAAAGTCCATTAATTTCACCTAATTAGTTGATATTATTATTTTACATAATGAATAATTATTGAAATTATTTATTATAATATATAATAATTTATTTTTATTTAATATTCATTAATCAATAAATATAGTCTCCAAATATTAATTAAATAAAATATTAATTTTTATTTTCTTACTTCTATATTTGCTCCTATACTTTTCATCACCTCAACGAAGTTTGGGAATGATATTTTTACAGATGCCTCATTGTCAATTATTGTCTCTCCTTCTGCCTTTAAACCAGCAACTGTAAATGCCATAACTAACCTATGGTCATTGTATGTATTTAATTTACATCCTTTTAATTTTTTTACTCCTCTTATTATTAATCCATCTGGTTTTTCTTTAATATCTGCACCCATCTTTCTTAATTCTACGGCACACGATCTAAGTCTATCACATTCTTTCAATCTTACATGTTCTCCATTGAATATTTCTGTTTTCCCTTCTGCAAAGCATCCAAGAACTGCTATGGTGGGAACCAAGTCAGGAATGTCTTTAACATCTACATCTATTCCTTCTAAGTTATACTCTCCATTAATAATAACCTTATCTTTTTTGACTTTAATATCAGCTCCCATTTCTTTGACAATTTTAATTATTGCCTTATCTCCCTGTTTTGAATCTGAGAATAAATTTTCTATTGTTAAATCCGAGTTTATTAAGACACCTGCAGCGATTAAATAAGAGGCAGAGGAATAATCACCCTCAACTATATAATCTATAGGTATATACTTTTGATTTCCATAAACTAAAAATCCATTTTCTGTTTTATCAATTTTTATTCCAAATTTATTTAATATGTCTATTGTTACATCAATATAGGGCTTTGATTTTAATGGAGAAGTTAAAATTATTTCAGTGTCTTCATTATTAAATGGAAGAAGCATCATTAATGAAGTTATAAACTGAGAACTTATATCACCTCTAATCTTTACAACATTTCCTGAAATTTTAGAACTTTTAACTATTATAGGGGCGGTTCCATCCATTTTTGATGAAAATGCCTCTATATTAAGTTGTTTTAATGCATCTAACAATGGTTGCATTGGTCTTCTTCTTATGGAATCATCTCCAGTCAAAATTGCATATCCTTTTGGAATTTGAGAACTGATTGATGTTAAAATCCTTAATGTAGTTCCACTATTTCCAACATCTATTACATTATCTGGAGTCTTTAATTTTCTTCCGTCAACAATCCACTCATCTTTTTCTTTGTCTAATATTATATTAGCACCAAGCATATGACATCCATTGACAGATGATAAGCAATCCGCCCCCCAGAGAGGATTTTTTATTATGCTTTTACCCTCTGCTAAAGAAGCTCCAATAACTGCCCTATGTGTATATGACTTTGAGGGAGGAGCTTTAATAGTTCCTTCCAATCTCTCAGTTTTTTTTACTATTAACAAAATATCACCATATAACAATTTATTAATTAGTTTTTTATCAATTAATATTAACTTTAACTATTAATA
>JALVUY010000080.1 GCA_027023665.1 Methanocaldococcaceae archaeon | reverse complement strand
ATCTATAAATGTCTATATTTGTCTATAAATAATTAAACAGTTCCAAACGGCTCATAAACTAAGTGCACATAATTCTCTATTCTAATTTATATTCCTTACTATTTATTTTTTAATCTTTATTTGTATACTTTAAACTCCATTTTTATAAATAACTTCAAAATATAACAATATAAATCTTTTAACTCTTTAATTCAATTTCTTTTTTATTATCATACTAAAGTGATTTGAATATCAAATGCTAAAATATTTTAATATCAATTTTTGTAATTATCTAAAATAACACACAAGATATGGTGAGAAGTATGAACATTTTGAGAAGAGGAAGATTAGGAAGCTCTATTAAAGAAGATGTAGCAAAATACACAACAAGTTTAGATTTTGACAAAGAAATTTTTGAAGCAGACATTTTGTGTGACATAGCCCATGTAATAATGCTTTATGAGGAGGAAATTATAGATAAAGATACTGCAAAAAAGATTATTGAAGGTTTGAAAGAAATTTACAAAAATGGGATAGAATGTTTAAACCTAGATCCTTCCTTAGATGATATACATATGGTTATTGAAAATGAATTAATTAAAAAACTTGGTGAAGATGTCGCTGGAAGAATGCACACTGGAAGGAGTAGAAATGACGAAGTAGCAACAGATTTAAGATTAGCATTGAGAGAGAAGGTTTTAGAAATTATTAAATTATTGATTAATATGCTAAAAGATTTATTAAACTTGGCAGATGAGCATAAACACACTTTAACTGTTGGATATACTCATTTACAACACGCTCAGCCAACAACATTTGCTCATCATCTACTAAGCTATGTTTCAGCAATTGAAAGAGATATATTAAGATTATTTGATGCATATAAAAGAATCAATATTTCTCCATTAGGTTGTGGAGCGTTGGCAACAACTGGATTTAAAATTAATAGAGAGAGAACAAAGGAACTTTTAGGATTTGACAAATTAATAGAGAACTCAATGGATGGTGTCTCTGCAAGAGATTTTATATTGGAAGTTATGGCTGATTTAGCAATATTGGGAACTAACTTATCAAAAATTTGCGAAGAGTTAGTTCTATTTTCAACTTATGAGTTTGGAACTGTTGAAATTGCTAACGAGTATTGTTCAACCTCTTCTATAATGCCTCAGAAAAAAAATCCTGATGTTGCTGAAATTGCAAGGGCTAAACTTTGCAAATTAAATGGAAATTTAGTTACTGCATTAACAATATTAAAGGCTCTACCAAATACTTACAATAGAGATTTGCAGGAAATTACTCCTAATTTATGGGAGAGTGTATATATTACAATAGACACAATAAAAATGATTCATGGAATGTTAAAAACTTTAAAAGTTAATAAAGATAGAATGAGAGAGTTGGCATATGCAAATTATTCTACTGCTACAGAATTGGCTGACACATTGGTTAGGGAGGCAAATATACCATTTAGAACTGCCCACGGAATCGTTGGTGAGGTTGTTAGAAAGTCAATTGAAGAAAAGAGAGATATATTGGAAGTTATAAAAGAGGTTTTACAAAAATACAATTTGAAAGTAGATGAGGAAAAGATAAAAAAGGCATTAAATCCTTATGAAAATGTCAAAATGAGAAATGTTATTGGAGGCCCTTCCCCCGAGGAAGTTGAAAAAAGAATAAAGGCATTTAAAGAGAGATTAGAAAAATATGAAAAAGAAGTAAATGAAAAAATTAATAAAATAAATAAAATTAAAGAAAATCTTCTATCCTATGAAATCTAATAAAATTTAGGTTATTAATTATATCATATTGAGATTTCTTAACCAAAATAATATAACAAAAATTAGCCAGAATATTATTAATATGTATCCTCCTTTTTTTCTTAATTTATAGTTAGATATTGGATAAAAAACTCTAACACCCGCTGGTGTTAAGGAATCTCCTACTAAGTGTGAGAAGTAACCAACAGCAACTGGTAGAATATAATGTAAAACACCATTAATATTTGGATTTAGATTTATAATATCTAAAATAGCCCATACAAAAACAGCATATATTATTATTTTTCCCAATAAAACTTCATTAGTAACCATTAACAAAGATATTAATCCTGCAAAAACCTTTGAAATAAATGAAAGTTTGTAACATAAAAATCCAATAATTATAGATACAAATAACAACGACCAAATAGTATGAGTATAAGTCCTATGCTCTGAAAAATATGGAATTAAAAATATTAAAAAAACTGAAACTCCTAAAACAAATAAATCAATATTAAACAAACTTTTTTCAAAAAAATAAAGTAAAATATTGATTAATACAATTCCACCTGAAATTATAATACCTCTCTTTACAATATCTTCTTTAACATCGTGGTCTAAGTCAGGATACAATGCTCCAGATAAAACTAAAAATATCTGTTCTGGAGAAGAAATAAATGGTAATCCAAATATAATCCCTAAAATTACATGTCCCTTCCAGTTCATTTTCATCCCAATTTATTCTTTCCATTTGTTGTAGTATTTTAAAAATATTTTATCCTTAGTTAGATTATATAACCATAACATCTGTAATCTCTGGAGATGTTCATAATGTTCATTACATCTATGTTTTAAAGCATCGTAATAACTCCAATCTCCTGCATCGTATTCTGATAGAAAAGATTTTATTGATTTTAATCCCTCTTTATATAAGAGATATGCCTCTTTATCATTTGTTTCATTTGCAAACTCTCCAATCCAAATAACAGAGGTGATAAATCCATTTAAAACATATGGTGGATTTTTTGATGCATACTCTGGATACCAATAGTAAGTTTTATTATCTTTTACTCTTATTTTTAATAAACCTCCCTTTTCAACAGGCACTATAAAGGCATTTAACGCCTCTTTTGCTAAAGTTAGGTATCTTTTATCACCTGTACATTTATATGCTAAATACAAAGTTTTCATGCATCCTGCCTGACATAGAGAGCCAGTCCAACCTCTTGATAAATTGTATTCAGGAAAATCAAAATTATATCTCCAAATAATAAAGGTAATATTTTTTCCATTTAAATTTACAGTTTCTTTTTCTGATTGAGAAATTAAATATTCAGTTAAAAATAAACCTCTCCTTAAATATTTTTCAGCATCTTCTGGATCTTTATCCTTTAATTTAAAGTATTTATAAAAGCATTTTCTTGCCTCTTCATTTACATTGTGTGGAGTTATTTGATAACCAATGTATTCTCCTTTTATAGTTCCGTAATAGGTTATAGGCATACTTACATCTTCAACTGTAAAAGGCTTTGGATTTTTAAAATATTGTATAATAGAATTTTCAGAATACATGGGCTGTGAAACTCCAACTATATATCCAAAAATAAAAGATAATATAGCAACTACAAATATTAGAAAACATATTTTAGCATTATTAAACATACTATCCCTC
>JALVUY010000079.1 GCA_027023665.1 Methanocaldococcaceae archaeon | reverse complement strand
GTCTAATTTATGCATCAAAAATTCCACTACGCCATTATCCAAATCCCCTGCTCTTGTCACCATAATCAACCCTTCCAAAGGCGTAAATCCCATAGAATTGCTAATCGATTTCCCGTTTTGCACCGCTGTCACCGAAGCGCCTCCGCCCAAGTGGCAAATGACAGTTTTCGCGGGAATTGGCGCACTCGTTTTTTCTTCGACCAAACGAATTGCTGACTGGTTAGCTGTCCCGTGAAAACCGTATTTTTTGATATGAAAATCCAGCGAAATTTTTAACGGAATAGCGTAGAGAGCGTATTTCTCGGGAATTGTGGCGTGGAAAGCCGTATCAAAAATCGCCCAAATCTCCGCCCCTTTTTTTTTCGCGAGAATTTCTTCAATAATTTTCATTTAATCCCCTCTATTTAAGAAATTTTTAAATTTTTTAAATTACTCACTAATTTCTACATCTCCATTTTCAAGGATGTATATTTTAAATTTCTTTGTAGTTATTCTATTTTCAATAAAATCTGAAGCTTTTTCTTTTATAAGATCTATTAACTCCAAGGTGTTGTATTTTACTTTTATATCCTCTTCATCAGCTTTTTTAAATACAATTTTTGGAATCTCCAAAACATCGATACCTTTATAAATTTCAATAGATACAGGAGCCATAATCATATTGTAAATTTTTATTGTGTTGTATGCTTTTCTTATATTTTCTTTTGCTCTCTTTTCTATCATACTAATATTTGCTCTACTAGTTCCCAATAATTTTGCTATCTCTTCTTGTGTTAAACCCTTTTTTCTTAATTTTAAAACTTTAATTTGTGTTTCTGTTAGAAAGGATTCCATATTAACACCACGTAGAAACTTTAATGTTATAAAAATTAGTTATAAAATAGTTATAAAGTAAAATTTATTTAAATTTTATTTGGTGATAAGTATGAACTTAGAGGAAGATAAAAGGAAAGTTATTGAAAAGTTAATTAGGGAGGGGTATATAAAAAGTAAGAGAGTTATAGATGCATTACTAAAAGTTCCAAGAGAGGAATTTATTCCTGAACATTTAAAAAAATATGCCTATGTTGATACTCCCTTAGAAATTGGTTATGGTCAAACGATTTCAGCCATTCATATGGTTGGGTTAATGAGCGAACTGTTAGATTTAAAGCCAGGAATGAAAGTTTTAGAGGTAGGAACTGGATGTGGCTATCATGCAGCTGTTACAGCTGAAATCGTTGGTAAAGATGGTTTAGTAGTTAGCATAGAAAGAATTCCAGAATTGGCAGAAAGGGCTGAAAGAACTTTAAGAAAATTGGGATATGACAATGTTATTGTAGTTGTAGGGGATGGTACTTTGGGTTATGAGCCACTGGCTCCTTACGATAGAATATATGTAACTGCCGCTGGGCCTAAAATTCCTGAACCGTTAATAAAACAGTTGAAGGATGGAGGAAAATTATTAATGCCAGTAGGTAGATATTTACAAAAATTGATTTTAGCAGAAAAGAGAGGAGATCAAGTTATAATAAAAGATTGTGGTCCAGTAGCATTCGTTCCTTTAATAGGTAAGGAGGGTTTTCAGTAAATTTCTGGTGAGATTATGCTATGGAAAGATGTTTGTGAAATATTTGATAAAATTGAAAAAACCACTAAAAGATTGGAAAAAAGAGATTTATTTATAAAATTAATTGATATAGTTAAAGAAAAAGGAACACCGGAAGATTTAAAAAAGATTTGTTACATGGCAATAGGTAGAGTTTATCCAGAATATGATGAGAGAGAATTAGGAATTGGAGAAAAACTTTTAATTAATGCCGCAACTTCAATAGGAATTAAAAAAGATGAATTATTGGAGAAAATTAAAGAAACTGGTGATATTGGATTAGCCATTGAAAAGTTAAAGTCGAAAATTAAGCAGTCCTATTTATTTTTTCAGCCTTTAACTGTAGATGAAGTTTATAATACATTAAAGAGAGTTGGAGAGATTGAAGGAGAAGGTTCAGTAAAGAAAAAGTTAAGATTAATAAGTAGTTTATTTTTAAGAGCGTCACCAATTGAGTGTAGATATTTAGCGAGGTTAATATTGGAGGATATGAGAATAGGGATGAATGTTCCTACTATATTGGAGGCACTTTCAGTTTATTTCAATGTACCTAAGGAAAAATTGGAAAAATTATATGCTATAACCAATGATATTGGGCTTTTAGCTGAGAAATTATTAAGAGGAGATTTAGATGATGAAGAATTAAAATTAAAACTATTTAGACCAATAAAACCTATGCTGGCACAAATTGCTCCATCAATTGAAGAGGCATTGTTAGAAATGGGTAAGGCACAATTTGAAACTAAGTATGATGGAGCAAGAGTCCAAATACACAAAGATAAAGATAAAGTTAAAATTTACAGTAGAAGGTTAGAAGATGTTACAAATGCTCTCCCTGAGATTGTAGAGGCTGTTAAAAAAATTAATGTAGATCAGTTAATTGTTGAAGGAGAATGTGTAGCAATTGATAAAAATACTGGAAAGCCAAGACCATTTCAAGATATCCTTAGGAGGTTTAGAAGAAAGTATGACATTGGAAAGATAATGAAGGAAATTAATTTGAGAGTTTATTTATTTGACATACTTTATAAAAATGGAGAATCATTTATTGATGAAGAGTTTGAATATAGAAGAAAAGTTTTAGAGGAAATTGTTGGTTATGAAAATGATTGGAAAACTGAAAGAGAAAGAATAGAGAAAGAACTTAAATCAGATAAAATTATTGATATATCTTATAAGTTAGTTACTAGTGATCCAAAAGAAGCTAAAGAGTTTTACAATTGGAGTTTATCTATAGGGCATGAGGGAGTTATGATTAAAAATTTAAAGGCTCCATATACTCCGGGAAGTAGAGTCAGGACCATGTATAAATTTAAACCAACTCTTGAAAATTTAGATGTTGTAATTACAAAGGCAAAGAGAGGGATGGGCAAGAGAAAAGATTGGTATGGGTCTTTTGAGATTTGTGTAAGAGATGAAGAAGGTAATTTATATCCAATCGGACATGTAGGAACTGGATTGACTGAAAGTGATTTAGAAATGTTGAAGGAAGAAATTGATAAAATAATTATTAGAGACTTAGGGGATGAGGTAGAAGTTGAGCCAAAAATTGTTATTGAAGTTACCTATGAAGAGATACAAAAGTCTGATAAGTACCCATGTGGATATGCCTTAAGATTTCCAAGAGTTGTAAGATTTAGATTTGATAAAGATAAGGATGATATAAACACTATAGAGGATGTAGAAAGAATTTACGAAATTCAAAGAGGTAGAAAACAGAACAAATAATTTAACTAAATTTTTTAGGGCTAAGGTGGTAAAAACATGGAAATCGAAATCTTCAATAATACTGCTGTTGATATAATTATCTTTATTGCTATTACATTGTTAGGAAT
>JALVUY010000078.1 GCA_027023665.1 Methanocaldococcaceae archaeon | reverse complement strand
TGAATTGCAAAAGAAAAGTTTAAATGATTTAGATATATGCATACAAAATTTAAAAGAACTTTTAAAGTGATGTATATGGAGATAGAAAATGTTTTGTCAATGGATGATTGGAGAGCTTATAAAGTTCCCCATAATGTGGAAGTAGATGGTTTAGTTGAAAGAACAAAAACCTTAATAATCGAATTTGAAAAGAGAAGAAGAGTGTTATCAACGAGAGAAGGATTTAAGATAGTAAAATATGTTGGAAATCATTCAATTCCAGAGGTTTTTTGGGAAAAAGTTCATAACTATAAAGATTATGAAAGTAAAGTTTTAGAAACTATTGGAATAAAAAAGGATGAGATAGCGTTATTATCAACTGGAGCTAATATGGATAATTTAGCAGTCGCAAAAGAAGAGTTTGATGAGTTTTATGTAGTTGCTTTTACTACAGCAGGAGCTAAATATAATGCAATTAGATTGGGAGACGAAGAGGCTGACTATATAGAAAAAGATTTTAAAACATACAAAATAGTAGATGGTAAGATAGTTCCAAAAGAAAACATTGGAACTGTTAATATTATTTTAATAACCAATGCAAATTTAACAGATGGAGCTATGGCAAGGACAATAATAACCATTACAGAGGCAAAAACTAATGCATTCCAAGAATTGAATATTAGGAGTACTAAACATCCAGAATTATTGGCTACAGGAACAGGAACAGATAATATAATTGTCGTTAAAGGTTTTGGAAAAGGGGTAGATTATACCGGTGGGCATACAAAGATGGGAGAGATGATAGCAAAAGTCGTTAAAAAGAGTGTTATTGAAGCTTTAATAAAGCAGGATAACATTAAAATTTAAATTAGGGATATACATGGAAAAATTAGACTATTGGTTAGGAATAAAACACGATAAAGATCTATATACAATAAAAGAAGCTTCAAAAATAATATCAAAAAAAATTGGTAGAGAAATTAAAGAGCATAATATTTCATATCTAATCCAATATGGAAAAATAACCAAATATAAAATAAAAAATCGTGTCTATGTAGATATTAATGAATTAGAGAACTATTATAAGAAAATGTTTTTTGAGAAAAGAAAAGAATGGGAAAATAAATTAGGTGTTAAATTAGATTGGGAATTAGCTTTTGATTTACTAACTGAAAAAGAGAGAACAAAGCATGTTCATGGCATTCATCCATATAAAGGAAAATTTATTCCACAATTGGTGGAATTTTTTTTAAAAAAATATTTCAAAGAAGGGGATACAGTTATAGATCCATTTATGGGCTCTGGGACTACGTTAGTGCAATGTATGGAGATGGGAATTCACTCAATAGGTATTGACATATCTCCATTTAACTGTCTAATTGCTGAAGTAAAATTACAAAATTATGATATAGATAAGTTAAAGAAAGTTTTATTGGATATGCTAAATAAAACTAAGGAGTATTCTAAAAAAATTGGAAAAGATGAATTTATAAAAAAGGTAGATGAACTAATAGACAAATACAATAAGAAATACTTTAATTTAGAGTATAAAAGAAAAGTATCCAAGAAAGAAATTGATGAAGATGAATATTTAGAACAAATTATGGAAAAATTCTATTTAGAATATAACGAACTTAAAGAAAAATATATTCCAAAAAACAACTTTGATGAAATTTTTAAGGATAAACCATTTTTATATAAGTGGTATTCTCCAAGAATTAGGGCTGAGTTAAAATATTATTTGGATTTAATCAAAGGTTGTGATGAAGATATAAAAAAGGTGGCAATGGTTATTTTAAGCAGAGTAGCAAGGTCTGTTAGAGGAACTACTCACTTTGACTTAGCCACATTAAAAAATCCTGTATTTGACCCATACTATTGCTATAAACATAAAAAAATTTGTAGGCCAGTGCATACAATAATAAAACATTTGGAAGATTACACTTATGATGTTATTGAAAGATTGGAGGCATTTTCTAAGATTAAAAAAGATGCTTATTA
Source organism: Methanocaldococcaceae archaeon (assembly GCA_027023665.1). GTDB lineage: Archaea > AGJL01 > Methanococci > Methanococcales > Methanocaldococcaceae > Methanocaldococcus. Next base: position 1,444 of record JALVUY010000078.1, on the reverse strand, counting down.
TCTAATAATTAATGGCGATGCAAGAACTGTAAATGTTGAAGAAGAATTAAAGAAACATTCACAATTCTATAAATTATACAAAGAGAAAAAAATTGATGGGCTATTTACTTCACCACCATATTTAGGACAGATTGACTATCATGAGCAACATGCCTACGCCTATGAGCTTTTTGATATACCACGACTTGATGAATTAGAGATAGGAGCTAAATTTAAAGGAACTTCTAAAAAAGCCCAAAAAGAGTATATTGATGGAATAACAGATGTGTTATTGAATATGAAGAGATTTTTAAGAGAAGATGCAAAAATCTTTATTGTAGTTAATGATAAAAAAAACCTATACAATGAGATATTTAAAAAATCTGGGCTTGTATTAATTAAAGAGTATAAAAGGCCCGTAATGTATAGAACTGAGAGAGATAGAAATCCATATTATGAAAGTATTTTTGAGCTAAGGATGGGATAATATGACACTAAATAAAGAAACTATAGAGAAAATTAGCATAGATACGATAAGAGTTTTAAAATCAAGATTTGATACCCTTCCAGAAGAGGATATAAATGTTAGAAATATGCCATTTCATATTGCTTTTTTAAAGGCATTTTATAATAAACTTGAAATAAAAGATGATAATGAAGCATTAAAATTTTTAAGTTTATCTCAATGGTTTCATGGATTAAGCACAACCTTAGGACAGAGTTATTTTGAAAATGTCGCTCATATATTATCTAATGGAGAAAAAAGAACATTTAAAAATTATAAAATTAAAAAAAGTGTAAGGGAGATAATATCAGAGATTATAAATGATTTAAAGAGTGGTAGAAGAACCCCTAGTGTAGATAAAGAGAATGCTGAATTAAAAAAAGCTATTGAATCTGATGGAGAATTAGTTTCTGGATTAAATTTTACTGCTGATGTTTATTTTGAAGATAAAGATAAAGTGGTTATGATAGAACTAAAGACAGTTAGACCTAATGCTGGAATTGCACGAGATGAAAAGCAAAAAATATTATATGGTAAAGCTCTTTTAATGCAATTAAAACCAAACAAGAAGGTTTATTATTTTATAGGATTTCCTTACGACCCTACTGAAAATCCAAATGACCCTTGTGGTTATGATAAAGATAGATTTATGAATTACTTAGTTGAATTTTCTAAATATTTTGATAAAAACGAAATATTAATTGCAGAAGAGTTATGGAATTTTTTATCTGGGGAAAATAGAACAATGCAAACAATATTAGAGATTATTAACTCAATAGCAAAACCAGATTTTATTGAGAAATTTAATTTCATAAACTATTTCCCGTTTGTAGATCAAGATAATTTATACTCAGAAAAAGCCATAGATATTGAAAAATATAACAGATATATTGAAATCCTGAATAATTGGAAGTTATTTTCAGAAATAACCTGTGCTGAGGCAGTAAAATATTTAAGTAC
>JALVUY010000077.1:916-3427 GCA_027023665.1 Methanocaldococcaceae archaeon | reverse complement strand
ATAAAGCCTTATATTTGGATAAAAGTAGAGAATATTTAATTCCAGAAGAGATAAATATAATAAATGTTATTGAAAATATTGATATTGAAGTAAAAATTAAAGAAGTTAAAGAAGAAAATGAAGATATAGATATACCAAAATCTATATATACAACTAACGATATTGATGTTGTAAAGGTAGACAAGAACTTTCCTCCTTTTACAGACGGCACTTTTATATATCACTTAAACAAAAATGATGTGATCTCTCTAAATAAAAGAATAGTCAATATTTTACAAAAACACAATATTGTCTCAAAAATAGGTGAAAGTTATGAAGATGCCAAAGAAGATTAGAAGATACTGTCCATATTGTAAAAAACACACAATACACATCGTAGAAAAAGCAAAGAAAGGTAAACCAAGTGAGTTAACTTGGGGTCAAAGACAGTTCAGAAGAGTTACAGCAGGTTATGGAGGTTTCCCAAGACCATTACCAGACAGATCCAAGCCTGTTAAAAAAATTGATTTAAGATTTAAATGTACAGTTTGTGGAAAAATGCATACAAAGGCTAATGGTTGCTTTAGATCAGGAAGATTTGAAATCGTTGAAAAATAATTTTGGGCTAAAATTCCTTAAACTATTTTAAGTTTGATAATAAATTATTATTTAAATTATTTAAATAGAAATAAAACATGCGTTAAATAAAACATGAAAGAGGGGAGATGATGGACTTAATCCCAAAACCAAGAAGTAAATTCTTAAAAGTTCAATGTCCAGAGTGTAATAACGAACAGATAGTATTTGGAAGTCCAGCAACTGTAGTCAAATGTTTAACATGTGGAAAAGTTTTGGTAGAGCCAAGAGGAGGAAAGGGTAAAGTTAAAGCAAAAATCTTAGAAATATTAGGCTAAATTTTAATTTAAATTTTTAGTCAATTTTTTATCATTGACACTTATTTTTTCTTTTATTATTTTATAAGTATGTGAGTATATGTAGAGATACGAATATAATTATTATTTAAAATAATATTATTAAATTTTTAATTTATTTTTAAAAATAAAAAAGCAAAATTATGATATTCCAAAGAGATAATCTCTATGGTCTCTTAATCTCTTTTAAAGCCTCTTCAACATCAGCATTTTCATGAACTATTTTACAAACAGCCCTTGTCATTCCTACGACATCATCATGTTGGAATATGTTTCTTCCAACAGCAACTCCTACAGCTCCTGCATCTATGGCATCTTTTATCATTTGTAAAAATTCTTCATCAGTATTAGTTTTTGGACCTCCAGCAACTACTACTGGAGCTGGACATCCTTTAACGACTTCTCTAAATGAATCGATATCTCCTGTATAACTTGTTTTAATTATATCTGCTCCTAGCTCAGCCCCTAATCTTGCTGCATGGGCAACTAATTCAGGATCTCTCTCATTTTGAATATGTTTTCCTCTTGGGTACATCATAGCGATTAAAGGCATTCCCCAGTATTCACATGTCTCTGCAATCATTCCCAAATCTCTGTATGCCTCCCAGTCTTCATCTGAACCTACATTTACATGAACTGAAACAGCATCTGCTCCCATTCTAATAGCTTCTTCAACTGTTGTAACAATTACCTTCTTTAATGGATTTGGTGATATTGAGGTTCCTGCTGATAAATGAATAATTAATCCAATATCTTTGCCATATCCTCTATGGCCATGTCTAACAATTCCTTTATGTAATAAAACTGCATTAGCGCCTCCTTCAGCTACATCATTTACAGTTTTTTTCATATCTATTAATCCCTTAATTGGACCATTTGATACTCCATGATCCATTGGAACAATTACTGTTCTCTCACTATCTTTATTAAATATTCTTTCCAACCTTACGAGTTTTCCAAGATTTTTAATATCTGCGAATAATTTCATAACTATCACATTTTAGTAGTTTTTAGGATTGGACATTTTAATAATCGTTTTAGTCAAATTAATATATTACTTTTAACACAATAGTAAAATGTTGCTCATTAATATTTAAAATTTATTATTCAATAGTTATAGGTTTTAATAATTATGGTGGTTATATGGTATTTAAAGCATACGATATTAGAGGAGTTTATGGTAAGGATTTAGATGAAAAATTTGCATACTCCTTAGGAAAATGCTTAGGAGAGAAATTTGAAGATAAAAATATATTAGTTGGAAACGATGTAAGAATTGGTTCTAAAAAACTACTACCTTACTTTATTGTGGGTTTAAAGGAACATTCAAATGTCTATTATGCTGGAACTATATCAACACCATTAATGTATTTTGGAACTAAGGATAAATATGATTTGGGAGTTATATTGACAGCTTCTCATAATCCACCAGAATATACTGGATTTAAGATGTGTGATAAAAAAGCTATTCCTATCTCCCCAATTGAGGATATTAAGCCAATATTTAAAGAGTATGAGTTAAAAGAGGAAATAAAATTAGATGCAGAAAATCTAAATTTAGATGATTTTAAAATTGATATTATAAAAGATTATAAAAAGT
>JALVUY010000077.1:0-906 GCA_027023665.1 Methanocaldococcaceae archaeon | reverse complement strand
AAGTAGATGTAATTCATCAGATATAAAAATAGCGGTTGATTTTGCTAATGGTTCTACAACGATCGCTGAAAAAGAAATATTATCAGAATTATTTGAAAATGCTATTTTTATAAATGACTATCCAGATGGAAATTTCCCAAGTCATCAGCCAGACACTTTAAAGATGGAATGTTTAAAAGATATAATAAAGGCTGTTAAAGAAAATAACTGTGATTTAGGATTAATTTTTGATGGAGATGGAGATAGATTAGGTATTGTTGATGAAAATGGAGATATATTAAGAGGAGATATTTTAACTGCAATAATAGCAAAAGAAATTTTAAAGGAACATCCTAATTCTAAGATTGTCTATGATTTAAGATGTTCCAAAATAGTTCCAGAAATTATTAAAATGTATGGAGGAATTCCAGTAAAGAGTAGAGTAGGACATTACTTTATTAAAAAGTTAATGCATGAAATAGATGCAGAATTTGCCGGAGAGTTGAGTAATCATTTCTACTTTAAAGAAATTGGATATTTTGAAAGTCCTTTATTAGCATTAAACTATATTTTAAAGGCAATGGAAGAAGAAAATAAAAAATTATCTGAATTAAATAAGGAGTACAACAAATATTCGCATAGTGGTGAAATAAACTTCAAAGTAAAAGACCAAAAATATATAATGGAAAGAATAAAAGAGTATTTCAAAGATTGCAAAATTGAAGAGTTAGATGGAGTTTCTATTTATTGTAAAGATTTCTGGTTTAATTTAAGACCATCAAATACTGAGCCATTATTGAGATTAAACTTAGAGGCTGATTCTGAAAATATAATGAAGGAGAAAGTAGAGGAAATTAAAAATCTTATTGAGAAATTTAATAAAGAATTTGAATAAAAATTAATAAATTTTATAACAATCTATTTAAA
>JALVUY010000076.1 GCA_027023665.1 Methanocaldococcaceae archaeon | reverse complement strand
AAATAATTGAATAATGGCAAAAAGAAAAATAATTAAAAAGAAAAAAATTAAATAATAGATGGTTAGTATTCTTCAAAATCCTATATACAGCTTACAAGCTAGAATTAAATATATAAAACATAAGTATATTGATTATTATAAATGGTATATTTATGCATATTTTCCTCATATATTATTAATTGAATATTGGATATCTATAAAAATTGTCTTAGCCACACTTTTAGTTGTGATATTGTATATCGGAAAGAAATATATCCCTAAAATCTTAACATGGATTGCATTTTGGATTTATAAATTAACATCAAATTATGGGGAATCAATAGCAAGACCAATAATAATTACAATTTTTGTAATATTAGCAATTCCTTGTATTATAACCCATAATCTAAATCCTTTTAGTAATGAATTATTACTTGAACAAACATTAAGAGCATTTTTCCAGTTGGGAATAGATAAAAATGTAATTGGAAATAATAAAGAATTAGAAATATTAGCAAGTTATGAATGGCTTATAAGAATCATCTCACTAATTTTATTAGGTAGTTTATTCATAGCTATTAAAAGGAAATTAGAAAGAAAATAAATTTTTCTTTTTATTATTTTTTAAATTTTCTCAATTTTTACAGCACATACTTTAAGTTCTGGAATTTTACAGTTTGGATCAAGAACATTGTTAGTCAGTTTATTTACAGGAGTCTCTGCAAAGTGGAATGGCATAAATACAACTCCTTTTTTAATATCTTCAGTAATTCTTGCCTTTACTATAATTTCTCCTCTTCTTGATGACACTTTAACTAAGTTATTATTTCTAATCCCCAATTTTTTAGCATCTTCTGGATTTATTTCAATAAATCCTTCATTTATCTCATTTGTTATATGCTTACATCTTCTTGTCATTGTTCCTGTATGGAAATGGAATATTATTCTTCCAGTCGTTAAAATAAATGGATATTCTTTATCTGGTAACTCATCTGGTTCTTTGTATTCAACTGGAAATATATTTCCTAAACCATCTGGAGTTAAAAATTTTTCAGTATGTAATATTGGAGTTCCTTTATGATTATCATCTGGACATGGCCACTGTATTCCATCTACTCCCAATCTCTCATAAGTGATTCCTGCATATTGTGGAGTTACTTTTCTAATCTCCTCAAATACATCTCTTGGAGAGTTGTAATTAAACAACTCTTTATATCCCATCTTTTCTGCAAGTTTTTTGATTATTATCCAATCTTCCAATGCCTCTCCTGGTGGATTTACGGCTTTTCTTATTCTTTGGACTCTTCTCTCTGTATTTGTGAATGTCCCATCTTTCTCTGCCCAGCATGCCGCTGGAAGAACTACATCAGCAAGTTGAGCAGTTTCAGTTAAGAATATATCTTGAACTATTAAGAAATCAAGGGATTTTAATGCCTTTTCTACATAATTTATATCTGGGTCAGAAACCATAGGATTTTCTCCCATTATATAAAGACAGTTTATCTCTTTTCCTGCCTTTTCAATCATTTCTGTTAGGGTTAAACCAATTTTATTATTTAACTCAACTCCCCACAGGTCTTCAAATTTTTCATAGGCAATATTTACTTTTTGATAACCTGGGAATACATCTGGTAAAGCTCCTAAATCACAAGCTCCTTGAACATTGTTTTGCCCTCTTAGTGGATTAACTCCTGTTCCTCTCTTTCCTATATTCCCTGTTATCATTGCCAAGTTACATAATGCTCTAACAGCATCAACACCATGTGTAAATTGTGTAACTCCCATACAGTAGAGTATTGAAGTCCTCTCAGCACTTCCATACATCTTTGCTGCCTTTATAATTAACTCAGGAAAAATCCCACAAATTTTTGAAACATATTCTGGAGTGTATTTTTCTACAACTTTTTTTAACTCCTCAAAACCTTTTGTTCTATTTTTTATAAATTCTTCATCTATTAATCCCTCTTTAATTATAACGTTCATTAAACCATTTAGAAGAGCCACATTTGTTCCTGGAGTTATTTGAAGAAACAAATCAGCATTTTTTGCAGTTATCGTTCTTCTTGGATCAACTACTATTATCTTAGCTCCTTTTTCTTTTGCTCTAATAATTCTCCTTGCAATTAATGGATGCTGTTCAAAGGTGTTAGAACCAATTATTAATATACAGTTAGCATCTTCAATATCTTCAATTGAATTAGTCATGGCACCAGACCCAAAGGCTTCCCCCAAACCTTTAACAGTTGCTGAGTGTCAAAGCCTTGCACAGTGATCTATATTGTTAGTTTTTAAAACAGTTCTTGCAAACTTTTGGAAAACATAGTTGTCTTCATTTGTACATCTTGCAGAAGCAATAAAACCAATCTCATCTGAAGAATATTCCTTTAACTTGCTTGCAATCAAATCTAAAACTTCCTTCCAAGTAGTTTCAACGAACTCTCCATTCTTCTTAATTAATGGTTTTTTTAATCTATCTTTGCTATGTATAAATTCATAGCAGTAATTTCCTTTAATGCAGGTTTTCCCCTCATTTATAGGATGCCTTTTAAATGGATAAGTTCCTACAACTTTATTATCCTTAACAACTAAATCAATTCCACAACCTATTCCACAATATGGACAAATTGTATGAACAATATTTAATTCCACAACTATCACCAACTTTCTATTTTTGTAATTGGGAAGCCTTTGGGTCTTTTTTCGCCACCTGCTCCCAAAGAGGGTTCGCAGAGTGGCGGGTGCCCTTAGTATTAAAAAAGAAAAAATAAAAAAATTTTTAATTTAAATAATATAATATAGAACTATCAAAAAAGTTTTTAAACTTTAGAAATTAATCCAGTATTTTGTGAATATTCTTTATAATCTTTTGTAAAAATTCTATATATGCTTCAGTTTCATTTTTTATGTATTCCTCAATTTTATCATATTGTTTATTTTCATACCACTCTTTTATAAATCCTCCATTATATTTCTTTGTTTGTAAATCTATTCAAACTCGCTCCTCTAAATTTTCCATTGTTTAATAAAACAACAATCGGTTTTAGATCAATATATGGTCTATTATAGTAAATTTCTCTACTTGTAAGTTTAACTCCAAGATATTTATTAAATTTTGTCATTAAAAACTCCCATTCAAAATTTAAATTAAATCCTACTGGAATAAAGTCCCAAATACTTTTATCTTCACTAAAAAATTTCTCATAAAATTTAAAAACAATATCCCTCTCTGAAGATTCCCATTCTTTTAGTATTTTCAATTTTCCTTTTGGTTTTCCAGATCTTAAATCTATCCTTTGATACTGTATCGTTATAATTTTATCTGTTTCTGGATTTGGCTTATCATTTGGAGAGTACGTCTCTATATCAAAATAATATTCAGCCATGTTCTCCCATTTTATTAAGTTTTATTTTAATTTTTCTATTTAAAACAAATCCTTTAAAATTTTAAGCCCTAAATCAAAACTTAAAGAT
>JALVUY010000075.1 GCA_027023665.1 Methanocaldococcaceae archaeon | reverse complement strand
GCCAAGTATTCTGCAGCAGCTCTACTTACTCTCTCTGCTCCTGCCTTCTTCAATATTCTTTCAAATGGTGCTACTGGTAACTCTCCCATTATATCACCTCAAAATTTTATAAGAGTTTTTATTAAATTTGCAGTATTTAAAATTTTCGGTTTATGGCGGTTATATGAAGAGGGATGACATCATAACACTCCTTTAGAGATTTTACAAATTATTTAAATAATCTAATTCTTTAAGAATTTAGATATGTTTATATAAGTTTAACATTCTCTTTAATTTTTTTAATTTCTTCTATTTTAGCAATAGTTTTTGGATGCTTTGGGAGATAAGGACATTTTATTTCTTTTTCAGTTGATATTTCATAAGTTCCAATATCTTTGGCAATTTTTACAATATCATCTTTATCAAAACCAATTAAAGGTCTCAAAGTTAAATAATTTATTACATCATCAATAACTTTAAGGTTTTTTAATGTTTGTGAAGCTACTTGTCCTAAATTATCTCCAGTAACTATAGCATCGCAATTTAGGTATTTAGCATACTTTTCTGCAATTTTTAGCATCTTTCTTTTACAAAATATACATGTATAGTTTTCTTTTTTAATGCTCTTTAACTTTTCTACTATATCTTCAATGTCTTTTTTGTAGTCATAGACAACAAATTCTAATTGAGTGTCGTAATCACTTAAAACTTCAACAATTTTTCTAACTTTGTTTAAAGATTCTTCATTCATTTTCAAGTGTAATAATACTACATTACAACCTCTTCTAATCATCATAAATGCCGCTACTGGACTGTCTATACCATCAGAGATTAAACATAAAACTTTTCCTTGACTACCTACTGGCAATCCTCCAATTCCTTCATACTTTTCTGTAAATAAATAGGCGTTATCTTTTAAAATCTCAATTCCTAAAACAATGTCTGGATTACTCAAATCTACATCCAATCCAAGTTTTTCAACTATTGCCTCTCCAACTATTCTATTAATTTCTGGAGATGTGTATGGAAAACTTTTGTTACTTCTCTTAGTTTTAACAGCAAAGGTTATTTTTTCTTTATTAATCTCTTTTAATTTCTTCCTTATTATTTGAACTGCATAATTAACAATTTCGTTAATGTCTAAAGGACACACATAAACAGGGCTATATGAAACAATGCCCGGAACTTTTTTTAATAATTTTATTGCTAATTCCTCCTTACCTTTTGTATTTACTTTAACTAACAACCTCCAATGCAGTATTTTAACATCCACATCAATTTCATACTTTCTAAATAATTTTATAATGTTTTTTCTTAAAATTTCTATCAAATTTTTTCTTATAACTTCAGATTTTAATCCAATCTCCCCATATCTAACTAAGATTTCCATAATTTCACCTAAAATTAAGCCCTCTCATCTTTTGCATATGCAATTATTCCATTTATTATAGAAACTGCCACAGGAGTTCCTCCTTTTGGGCCTATGGTTGATATATTTGGAATATCTATCTTTCTAAGATTTTCCTTAGATTCTGACGCTTGGACAAAACCAACAGGAACGCCAATAACTAATTTTGGCTTTATATTTTCCTCTTTAATTAATCTTATTACTTCAAATAGAGCTGTTGGAGAATTTCCTATAACAACAATTCCTCCATCTATTAAATCTTTGGCAAACTTCATTGATACCATAGCCCTTGTAATTCCTTCTTTTTTAGCAACATCATAAACTTTTGGATGATCTATATAGCAATAAACATTATCATACCTTATTCCAACTTTAATCATATTCACATCAGTAACTATTGGTGTTTTATTTTTTATTGCTTTAATTCCACTCTCTATTGGATTATTTTTAAAAACTAAAAGTTTTGCGTATTCTGGGTCAGCAGTAGCATGAACTACTCTTTCAATAATTCCTAATTCTTTCTCATTAAATTGGTTTATTTTATCTCCTAAAACTTCTTTTATTTTTTTTCTAACGATTTCTCTTGATTTGTTAGCAATGTTTAAGCCATCTTTTGATATTGCCCCCATAAAATCCACAATAACCACCATTAAAATGTAAAAAAAATAGATTGAAAATAAAATAATGAAAAAATTTATTTAATATTCTTTATTTCTTAAAGTTTTTATAACATTATCTACAATTTCTGGAGCTAATCCAATATATGTTTTTGGATCCATCAATTTTTCTATTTCTTCTTTTGCTAAATACTTCATAACTTCATCATCTTCCAATAAAACATCTTTTAAATGTCTATCTTCTTCATACGCCTTCATCGCACATCTTCTAACGACTTCATGAGCTGTCTGCCTTCCCATTCCTCTCTTAGCTAATTCAATCATTATTCTCTCAGCCATTATTAGCCCTTTTGTTAATTCCAAGTTTTTCTCAACATTTTTTATATTAACTTTTAGTTTTTTAATTCCTTTAATTGCTAATGTTAAAATGTGATCTGTCAAAACGCAAACCTCTGCAAATATGCATCTTTCAGATGATGAATTTGTTAAATCTCTCTCTTCCCATAAAGGAATATTGTCCATTTCTGCAATACATAAGGATTTTATAACCCTTGATAAACCACAAATTTGTTCAAAAGTTATTGGGTTTCTTTTATGTGGCATTGTCGATGAACCTGTTTGCTTTGTTGGGTCAAATTCTTCCTCTAATTCTCCTATCTCAGTTCTTTGCATGTTTCTAACTGTAACTCCAATTTTATTTAAAGTCTGAGCAATTAAAGCTAATAAAAATACAAATTCAGCATGTCTATCTCTCTGTATAACCTGATTTGAAATTAATACAGGAGTTAATCCTAAAATTTCTGCAACTCTCTTATGGACTTCTAAACCTTTCTCTCCCATTGCAGCCATTGTTCCTACTGCCCCAGTTATCATAGAGACACAGATTCTTTTTTTAGCCTCATTTAATCTCTCTAAGTGTCTGTCAATCTCAGCAGCCCATAAAGCAAATCTCATTCCATAAGTTGTTGGAATTGCATGCTGTCCGTGAGTTCTACCAACACAGACTGTATATTTATGCTCTTCTGCCTTATTTAGTAAAATATCTCTCAACTCCTTTAATTTTTCTTCTATAATTTCAATTGATTCTTTTAGCAGTAAAGAATTGGCAGTATCTACAATATCATTTGATGTAGCTCCAAAGTGTATATACTCTCCAGCATTTCCTTCGCAAACTTCTGCCAATGCTCTAATCATCGCTACAACATCGTGCTTTGTTTCTTTTTCAATTTCTTTAACTCTTTCTAACTTTACATATTTTGTAGATGCCTTTCTATTTATTTCCTCTGCCGCTTCTTTTGGAATTAAACCAAGTTCTGCTTGAGCCTTTGCTAATGCTGCCTCAACCTTTAACATTTTTTCTAATTTATTTTCTTCTTCCCAAACTCTTCTCATTTCTGGAGTACCATATCTATAATCAATTGGATGAACAGCCATTTTTTCACCCATTA
>JALVUY010000074.1:2852-14315 GCA_027023665.1 Methanocaldococcaceae archaeon | reverse complement strand
AATATAAACAGTAAAGTGTTACATTTATAAATATTTTTAAATTTTTGTTATTATAAAATATTTATGTCAAAAAAGATATTAAAAAAGAAAAATATAATTACTCAAATAATTCATGTAATTTTATTTGGTATTTTCCTAATTTACCTCCATAGTTTCCGGCAGTAATTTTTTTAACCCCTGGAACTCTTGTAGCTGCTAATATACCTTGTTTCATAGCCTCTTTTACAGATTCTTCATCGACTCCATCAATAACTATTTCATAAATACCATTTACATCTTCAGGAATCTCTGAATCTTCTACAACATTTTTTAATGTTGGACACATTTTATGATTTGTTGTAGCTACCATAAACTTATATTTTGGATTACTTGCTCCTACTTTACTTCCTGATGCAACAACTCCGCCAGGGAATGGCGTTATAACTCCCTCAACTGATGAAATAGCATTTACTGCGGCTTCAGCTGCTAACAATGCAGTAGCGTTAGTGTCAGCCATTATAAAGAAGTTTCCTCCAGCCACTCCTTTTTTAATTCCAAATTTAGCCTCTGTTATAAATTCCCCTCCCATAATTGGTATTCTATATACTTTTCTACCATACAACTCATCCTTCTTCTCATAACCATCTCCGAAAAACTTTAACTTAAATCCTACTTTTAACTGTTCTTCAGCCATGTCACCCATAGCGTCAAAAATAGCTGTTGTTGGGCATGTTAAAACACACTGTCCTAATCTTTCTAACATTTGGTGTTCTAATTCTGATTTTTTAGGATGGCAGATTTGTATTATAAACCCAGGTCTTCCATCTGGAGTTTTTGATGGTGGAACATATTTCTCGATACCTGCCTCTGCTGGACACATAATAACTGAACAACCAAAACCAGTAGCCTCTGTAGCGGCAATTTTTGCCCACTTTTTAGTAGATGCTGTTATTAAAACTCTTGATACCCATATTGGAAAAGCTTCTGCAAAAGTATCTTCAATATATACTCCATTTATTTCCATGCTATCCCTCCAACATATAGAAGTTAATCTATTTTTTATTAATAACAATAAGTAATTTAACTTAGGGATTATTAATACCTTATCATTTATTTTTTAATAATTTATGTATTAAAAAATATGAACATATTGACGATTTATCAATAATTTTAAATAACCTAATTGTAACTATAGTTAATTTAGAAAAATTAAAAATAATATTTTAGAGGGATAGATTTGAACGGAATTAGGAGAATAGTATTAGATATACTAAAGCCACACGAACCAAAAATAACAGAGATGGCTTTACAATTAACATCTCTCCCTAATATAGATGGAGTAAATATTACGGTTTATGAAATAGACAAAGAAACTGAAAATGTTAAAGTAACAATTGAAGGAAATAATTTAGATTTTGATGAAATTCAGGAAATTATTGAAAGATTAGGAGGAACAATACATAGTATAGATGAAGTTGTTGCTGGTAAAAAAATTATTGAAGAAGTTAAAACTCCTCAAGATAGATATTAATATTTTTTATTTTTACTCTCTTTTTGATTGATATACTTATTTTAAAATTTTAAATAAATTAAAATTTATAAAAGGGATATCTATGAATGACTTTTTTGAAAAATACAAAAATTTAAAAGAAAAATATGAAAAAAAGAAAAAACCAAAGGTTATAGTTGTTGGTAGAAGTAATGTAGGAAAATCGACTTTTGTTCGATTAATTACTGGTAGAAAAGATGTTAAAGTAGGAAAAAAGCCAGGAGTAACATTAAAAATTAATGAGTATGATATGGGAGATTATATATTGGTTGATATGCCTGGCTTTGGATATATGGCTGGAGTACCAAAAAAAGTTCAAGAAGCTATTAAAGATAAGATAGTTCATTACATAGAAAATCATGCTGATGAGATTGCTACCGCAGTTCAAATAATAGATACAAAACCATTCATTGAAATAGTGGAAAGATGGGATAAAAGAGGGGAGATTCCAATTGATTTAGAGATGTTTGATTTTATAACCGACTTAAAAATAAGTCCTATTCTTGTAGCTAATAAAATGGATAAAATAAAAAAAGATAAGTGGGATGAAGTTTTAGATAGTATTTGTGAGTATTTAAAATGCCAGCCTCCTTGGCATCAGTGGAAATTTATAGTCCCAGCAATATTAAAAAAAGGGATTGGTATTGAAGAAATAAAAAAGAAAATTAATGAAAGAGTAAGATTGTATAAAAGACTTCATGGAAAATAAAAAATAGAAAAGTCGTTGCAATCCTCACTTTTCAGATTGCAACGCAAAATAACCTATGGGAGTTTACCATTTAAAAAAACCGTTTAATTATCTAAATTGTATCTCTATTTGAACATTATCTGGAATTTTTATTTTCATAATATGTCTTAAAGCTCTTTCATCTGCATCAATGTCAATCAATCTCTTATGAATTTTCATTGTCCATCTGTCAAATGTTGATGAACCTTCTCCATCTGGACTCTTTCTTGTAACAACTTTTAATACTTTTGTAGGTAATGGAATTGGTCCTGAAATATCTACTCCAGTCTTTTCAGCAATTTCTTTTATTTGTCTACATATTTCATCTAAAACTACATGATCTGTACTAGATAACTTAATTCTTGCTCTTTGCATACATATCCCCTTTTGTAACTTTAATTTAGGATACAATAAAACCAATAAAATCCTTGTAAAGAATAAAAAAATAAAAAAAGTTTAATTAAAAAGGTTTAAAGAAATTTATTTGTTCTTAGGTTTGACATCAATTGCCATACCTGCAGCGATTGTCATACCCATATCTCTAATAGCGAATCTACCTAACTGTGGAATTTCTCTGACATTTTCAATAACCATTGGTTTTGTTGGTTTAATTCTAACAACTGCTGCATCACCAGTCTTTAAGAACTGTGGATTTTCTTCAATAACTTGTCCAGTTCTTGGGTCTAATTTCTTCAATAACTCAACGAATGTACATGCAACTTGTGCTGTGTGTGCGTGGAAGACAGGTGTGTAACCAACAGTAATTGCAGTTGGGTGCTGTAAGACGACGATTTGAGCTGTGAATTCTTCCGCGACTGTTGGTGGGTTGTCTGGGTGTCCACAAACGTCTCCTCTTTTGATGTCTTTCTTACTAACTCCTCTAACGTTAAATCCAATGTTGTCTCCAGGTTCTGCTTGTGGAATTTGCTCGTGGTGCATTTCGATTGACTTAACTTCTCCTTGGACACCAGCAGGCTCAAAGACAACTTTGTCTCCTGGTTTTAAGATACCAGTTTCTACTCTTCCAACTGGAACAGTACCTACCCCTGTAATTGAATAGACATCTTGAATTGGAATTCTTAATGGTAAGTTGACTGGTTTTTCTGGTGGTTGGAACTTGTCTAATGCTTCAACTAATGTTGGACCCTTGTACCATGGCATGTTTTCTGATCTTTTAACAACATTGTCTCCTTTTAAGGATGCTGTTGGAATAAAGTCAATTTGATCTGGGTTGTAACCTAAGACTTTTAATAATTGCTCTGATAACATTTTTTTCATTTTTTCGTATTCTTCTTGACTGTAATTAACTGTATCCATTTTGTTAATTGCCACTGCAATTTGTTTAATACCTAATGTTCTTGCTAAGAACATGTGTTCTCTTGTTTGTGGTTGAATTCCAGTCTTAGCATCGTTAACATCAACGACTAAAACTGCTGCATCAGCTTGTGAAGCTCCTGTAATCATGTTTTTAATGAAGTCTCTGTGACCTGGACAATCGACGATTGTAATTTCATACTTAGGTGTTTCGAATTTTTTGTGAGCTACATCAATTGTAACTCCTCTTTCTCTTTCTTCTTTTAAGTTGTCCATAACATAAGCAAACTCGAATCCAGCTTTACCTCTTTCTTGAGCTTCTCTTCTTAATTTTTCTAATAACTGTGGGTCAATTGCTCCACTGTCGTATAATAATCTTCCAACGGTTGTTGACTTACCTGCATCAACGTGTCCAATAAATGCTACGTTTAATACTGGTTTTTGCTTTGCCATATTACATCACCGACTTGCTTTTTATTTTTTATTAATTTTGTTATAATTTGATATAGGGTTTATACAAATTTAGAATAAGAATACACAATTTGTGTGGTTCG
Source organism: Methanocaldococcaceae archaeon (assembly GCA_027023665.1). Lineage (GTDB taxonomy): Archaea > AGJL01 > Methanococci > Methanococcales > Methanocaldococcaceae > Methanocaldococcus. Next base: position 10,192 of record JALVUY010000074.1, on the reverse strand, counting down.
TGGTGATATAAATATTAGTAAGGGGGTATATAAATCTTTTGGTTACTATGATAAAATTTTAAAAATAATAGGGAATGTTAAAATTGAGAAATATTTAAGGAAATACTTAAAAATTACTCTATTTTAAGACCTTTTCTTTCTCTAATCTGTCTAATTAATTGCTCTTGCATTTCTCTTGGAACTCTCTCATATCCAGCAAACTCTATACTCCAGAGACATCTTCCTTGAGTAGCTCCTCTTATAGCTCCTGCAAATCCAAACATCTCTGCAACTGGACACTTAGCTTTAATTATTGTCATATCACCTTCCTGCTCCATATCTAATATCTGTCCTCTTCTATTGCTAATTTCTCTCATTGCAGATCCCATATAGTCCTGTGGAGTACTAATGAATACATATTGCATTGGCTCTAACAATACTGGATTTGCTTGCATCATCGCATCTCTAATACCAAATCTTGCCGCTGGAATCATTTGTGCTGGACCTCTGTGGATTGCATCCTCGTGTAATACTGCATCTATTAACTTAACTTTGACTCCTTGACATTTCTCAGCAGCTAATGGTCCATTTCTCATAGCCTCTTTGAATCCTTGAATAATTAATTCCTTAACTTCATCTAAATGAACAATACCTCTTGTCATATTTACTAAGACATTACCTTCGTAGATGCACATTACTCTCTTAGCCTCTTCTGGATCCATTCCAGCCTTGATTAACTCTTGGACAATTTTATCATCTAACTTTCTCTTGGTATCTACATCTGGTATTTTACCTTCTTTATATGCTTGTAATACACCCTCCTCTAATGGCTCAACTACGAAGTATAGTTTGTTATGCTTGTTTGGAGATTTACTCTCAACTATTGGTGATTTTCCTGTTACTGTTTCTCTATAAACAACTATTGGTTGTCCAACTTCAACTGGAATTCCTGCATCTCTTTCAATTTTAAGCTTTGTTATAATTTCAATGTGTAACTCTCCCATTCCACTTAATAAGTGTTCTCCAGTCTCTTCATTAATTTCAACTCTGACAGTTGGGTCCTCTCTTGCTACTTGTCTTAAAACTTCAATTAATTTTGGTAAATCTTTTGTGTTCTTTGCTTCAATAGCTACTGTAATAACTGGCTCACTGATGTGTGTTATTGCTTCGAATGGCTCAATTATATTATCTGGGGAACAAATTGTTTCTCCTGCTGAAGCTTCTTTCAAACCAACTAATGCACAGATGTTTCCTGCTGATATACTTTCAACTGGAATTCTTTCTGGTCCCATGAAGACAGATACTTGCTGAATCTTTGCTTTTTGCTGGCTATTTACCATATATACTTCGTCTCCCTGTCTGACTCTACCACTGAATAATCTACAAACAGAAACAGCTCCTGCGTGTTTATCTACGATAATCTTAGTAATTACCCCTGCTAATGGACCATTTGGATCACAGTTAAGCATAGCTTTTCCAACATCTGAATTTAAGTCTCCTTTCCATAGGTGTGGAATTCTATACTTCTGAGCCTCTGGTGGGCTTGGTAAGTGTTTAATAACCATATCTAAAACAACTTCATGTAATGGAGCTTTTTCAGCCAATTCTTCTTGTTTATCTTCTTCACAATATTTAATTATGTCTTTAAAGGTTATTCCACTCTTTTTCATAAATGGTACTGAAATTGCCCAGTTGTGATATGCTGAACCAAAAGCAACACTACCGTCTTCAACTCTTACTAACCACTTATCCTTGAATTCCTCAGGAGCCATCTTCTTAATTAGGTTGTTAATGTCATTGATAATCTTAATAAATCTGTTTTGTAATTCTTCAGGTGTTAATTTTAACTCGTTGATTAATCTATCTACTTTGTTTATGAATAAAACTGGCTTAACTCTCTCTCTTAATGCCTGTCTTAATACTGTCTCTGTTTGTGGCATAACTCCTTCTACTGCACAAACTACGACAATTGCTCCATCAATTGCTCTCATAGCCCTTGTAACGTCTCCACCGAAATCAACGTGTCCAGGAGTATCAATTAAGTTAATTAAATACTCTTTTCCTTCGTAAGTGTGAACCATTGAAACGTTTGCTGCGAATATTGTAATTCCTCTTTGAGCCTCTTCTTCATCAAAGTCTAATGCCAACTGTTCCCCAGCCAATTCTTTTGAAATCATTCCAGCTCCAGCCAATAAGTTATCTGACAATGTAGTTTTACCGTGGTCAATGTGGGCACATATCCCAATGTTTCTAATTCTATCATACTTTTCCATTAATTCCTTAATTTTAGCAATCATTTTTGCTCTTTTTCCCATAATTATCCACCTTATATTAGTTGTTTATTATTTGTTGGAATTATCTATTAGATTTAAATATTTTTTTAATAATATTATCTAAAAATAGTATAAAAAGGTTATTAGTGACAAAGAAGTTGTGAATAAATTTATTAAAGGATTTATCTTGCAGATTGAGCAACTCTCTCTGTTTCTTCTTTCTTTCTAACTGCATAACTTTTCTGAATATCTCCTCTTGCCGCTGCAATAATTTCTTCAGCTAAAGCTTCTTCAATAGGTTTTTTACTTTTATGAGCAGCCATATATGCCCCTAATGCAATGTTTCTTAAGGCGACATCAATTCTTCTCAATGAGGAACAATCGACTGACTGTAAATATACAATACCTCCATAGGAAATTCTTGTAGTATCTTCTCTTGGCCCAGCATTTTCTATAGCATCAACTAAAACTTGAATTGGATTTTGTTTAGTTCTTTTTTCAATAATTTCAAATGCTTCCTCAACAATTTTTAAGGCTTTTAATTTTTTACCAGTGTTTTCTTCTCTTCTCATAACTTTATTTACCAATCTTTCAACAATATTCATCTTTGCTTTTTCAAACTGTCTTTTTGTGTATCTTCCAGCAGTATGTGGAACATAGATTGGTGTTAAATTTATATAGTTTCTTAAACCAGGGTCTCTAACTACAACATCTTTAGTACTCCACTTTCCAAATATCTTAATTTCATCGAGTTCCAAGTTATCACCTCATTTAAAATAAAGTTTTTGATTTTATGGAATTTATCTTTTAATTTTCTCCTGTCTACCTCTTACTAATTCTCTCAATGAGTTTCTACCTACCATAATGACTTTATACTTAACTCCTGGAATGTCCCCCTTAGCTCTTGGTCCTTTAGGACCTCCAATACCCTCAATAATAACTTCATCGTGCTCATCAATGAAGTTTATTGCATGATTTCCTGGACAGAATGCTGTAACAACTCTTCCATTTTTAATTAATTGAACTCTAACACATTTTCTGATACCAGAGTTTGGCTGCTTTGCCTCTAATCCTACCTTTTCAATAACAATACCTTTTGCCATTGGTGCTCCTTCTAATGGATCATACTTCTCTTTTAACCTTAAAACTCTTCTAACATAATTGTAATCATGCCATCTGCACCACTTTCTTTTTAATCTTAACTTTCTTCCGGCAAATTCTCCTCTTGGTGATTTACTTCCACTCATACTCGTCACCTTTTAATATTTTTTAAATTTTTGTTTATTCAGTATTTTCAATAGTTTCAGTTTCAGATACATTTTCATTAGTTGATGATTGTTCATTAGATTCTTTTAAATTTTTCTGTGTCTGGGAAAATCTTTTTTTATTAACATTTCTTTTAAATTTTCTATTAATTTTTTGATCTCCAACGATAACTTTTATTTTTGTAATTTTTGTATGTCTCTTTAAAATATTTAAAGCTCTCTCTAAGTTTTTACCTTTTTCTCCGAAAACTGCCCTTCTAACTTTTGGGTTTATTTTAATGAATGCTACTACATCTTTTCCTACTCTTTTAACCCAAACATCCTCTAAAGGTATAGGAGCAAAAATATTTCTTATGAATTTTCTCCAATCTTCAGAGTATTCGATTATATCAACTTTCTTTCCAAATTTTTCTTCTGCAGCTTTAACGTGTTCTCCTCCTTTCCCAATTGCTGCCCCAATATCTCCTTCTTTTACAATGAATGCTACTCTTTCATCATTTAATATACAATCAAGTATTGGAACATTAGCAATTTTTTCAAAAAATCCAATTTTCATAATTTGTTCTGTAGTTAATCTAACCTTAGCCATTATTCACCACCTTCTTTTTTCTCTACAAGCTCCATAATGTTTGATAATCCTTCATCAAGAACTAAAAGAGCAGCAACTGGGAAAGGTTTCCCACATACAGCCCCTAATTCTAATGATGTTATTTTATGCTGATAGACAGGAATGTTTGATAATTTAGCGTAATATTTTACATCTTCCTCTAAATCCTTAGGAATGTTTCCAGCTATAACAACTAACTTACCTTCACCGTGTTTAATAAATTTTATTGTCCTCTTTGAACCTAAAATTACTTTACCAGTATCTACCGCTGTTCTAATTGCTCTATTTACATCCATATTTTCCCTCCTTCTCATTTTTTACTCCGGAGGGATTTCTTAGGACTTTCGCAATTAAAAAAGGACTAACCAGCGAAAGCCCTAATCCCTACCGGTTATAACTAATAGAATTAATTTTTTAAAATATATCACTGCGAGAGTCATAATGTTAGTTTTCGAATAATAGTTCCTCTATATTTATATACTTTTTGGAATAACAAATAATAGCAAATTGAAGAGTTAAACTATATAAAAGGTCAGAGAAGGGCGTGCTCATCATTTATTCAGCACATCGATGTCTCATCATCCCCAAATTTTATTTAAAAACCTAATAAAATAGTTTCAAAATAGTCATAATATAAAAATAAATTTTTGATTATAAATACTTTACTCCTCGTTATTTTCATTCTTTTTATACTTACCCTCTTCGTAATCTCTATCAATTTCTAATTCTACACATCCAGTTCCAATATATATTGGTTTTCCTACAATAACATTTTCAATAACTCCCTTTAATTTATCAACTTCTCCCTTCTCTGCGGCAGAATATAGATGTTTGACAGTTTCTTCGAATGCCGCCCTTGCGAGGACAGAACCTTTTTCTCCAGCAACTCCATGCCTACCTATTGGTTTAACAACACCATCAGCCGTCATAATGTCAGCGACTAACATTAAATGTCTTATATCTACTTCTAACCCTTGTTGTTCTAAGGTATTTTTCATTTCGTTAATTATAGCAGTTCTTGCTGCCTCTATACCTAAAACTTCTTGAATCTCAATTATATTATTAGTTATGGTTCTACTTGTATCTACTCCTTCAATTTTAAAGACTTCCCTTAAATTTGAACCCTGAGTATATAAAACATATTCATCCCCTTCTTTTTTGACCAAGACTCTTTCAATTCCTGGAATTCCTTTTAATTGAATATTTTTAACTTTTGGTAATCTCTTTCTAAGTGCTTTTATTGAAGGAGTCTTTACCTTTAAATATAATGTAGTTCCTTCAACATCAATCTTTACTTTTAATTTTTTTCTAATAGCTTCAATAACATCATCTAAAGTTAAATTTCTCTCTGCTAATTTATTTTCGTCTAATTCAACTTTTATAGATTGAGTCCATAAATCTATACTTATACTATCGGCAATTCCTTCTAAGGTTATACTTTCAATCTCTTTTGCGATCTCTTCCGCTTTTTCTCTATTATTCTTATACTCCTCTTTTAGATAGATTGTCATTATTGGAGTTGAAGGCTCTTTTCTCGCATCAACAATTTCAATCATTCTTGGCAAACCTAATGTAACGTTAAGTTCTGCAACCCCTGCGTAGTGGAATGTTCTCATAGTGTTGTGAGTTAAAACTCCGTCAAATGTCGTAAATGTTTCTAATCCCTCAACGCTTATGTCATAAACATATTCTTTATCATAATTTACTTCTTCAATTTTAATTATCTCATCCCAAATTACATCACTATCAACAGATTTCTTCAATAACCAATACTCCTTTAAAGTTGAAATATCCAATTCATTCTTTAATCCTAATTCTTCCATTCTCTTTAAGAATCTTTGTAAAGTATTTCTTTCAATTTTTTGCCTCTTTTCATATCTTCTTAATATTATTTTTGGGAATTCAACTTTTTCTCCTAATTTACTTAAAGCGTTTCCGAATGATGGAATAATGTCTATTGATTTGTATTTCTTAGTTTTAGTTATTATATCTTTTAATTTTGCACTTTTTTGATTAATTGTTCCTATCTTATCAACAAATATTTTTAAATATTCACATGGAACTGTTAATACATAATTTTCTTTTATTCTTTTTATTCTATTTTTTATTGTAAATACTCCAAATCTTGATAACAATATTGCTAATCCATCAATAAGTTCTTTTGAATTTGAGAATACCTTTAAATCCTTATTATCGATGATACTATTTACATCAAAGTATCCTCTAAGTAATCCTTTAACAAATTCTTTATTTGCTCCAAATACAAAGTCAGGAATTTTTTTGTAGTTATATCCAAAGTTTAATAATAACTTTATTAATGCTTGTGAATATATTTTAATATCTTTATCGTTTATTTCATACTTTAGGCCGATATTGTCTAAGAATATTTTTATATTTTTTAAAATTTCCTCGTTAATGTAAGATATTTTAATAAATTCATCATATGCTGAACCTTTTGCTAAATAAGTTCCTATAAAGTATCCAAAGTCGTAAGTTAATGGTAATTCACTTGGTAGGTCTAATAAGCTATTATTATTTAAAATGTATTCAGAAACACATATTGTTTCAATACAGTTAGCGGGGATATATTTAACTACTGGAATTCTATCTCCAATCTTTAAGTCAGATCCTTTAATTGGGACTATTTTATTATCTCTTCTTACAACAAATGAATGGTAAGGAGTTGCTGTAATCTCTCTTCCAGATCTTGTTTTTATTTTAATTAATTTTCCATTATTTTTATGTCTAATACAGCTTATAATTCTCTTCCAATGGACTTTTTCATCTTGATCTAAACTTAAAGCATAAATCTCAATTGGTAAATCGCAAACCTCACTATTTCCAACTTTCTCAAATCCAAATTTTTCAATCATTTCATCTACTAATTTACCAATTTCAACGGCCTTTATAAATTCTCCATCTTTTATTATAATCTTCTCTTCATATGGCAAAGACATCTGAGTACCTGGCTCACCAATAGATTGAGCAGCAACAATTCCAACAGCTTCATAAGGTTCTATCAAAGCCTTTTTATATTCTTTAACGACTTCCTCAATGATTTCCTCTATAATTTGATCGTCTAAATCTTCTTTAGATAATTTTTCAAATAACTCATCTTTTACTGACTTTGGTAAGTCTAAACTTTCAATTTTTTGTTTTAAAACTTCCATGTCCATTTGTATCACCTAATCAAAGTAAAATTAATTATAATGATTG
>JALVUY010000074.1:0-2842 GCA_027023665.1 Methanocaldococcaceae archaeon | reverse complement strand
AATGATTGATTAATTAAAATTAAGGTTGTTATTGAAAATGTTAGAGAAGTATGCCAAAGAAATAATTATTTATTGTATTTCATTTTAATTTTGTCTATAATTCTGTCAATATTTACAGCTTTACCTCTATCAGCGAGCATTGGATCTACTCCATCCTCTCCATACTTAAATTGAATTATTACCCCTCTTGAATCTCTAACGACACCATCAAATTCAGTTTTTAAATCTTGTAAAGCATTAATTAATCTTCTCTGCATATAACCAGATTGAGCAGTTCTAACTGCCTGATCAACTAAACCTTCTCTACCTCCCATAGCGTGGAAGAAGAATTCTGTTGGACTTAAACCTTTTTTATAACTACTTCTAACGAATCCGTGAGATCTTGCGTCTAAACTACCTTTTTCAAAGTGAGGTAGAACTCTTCCTCTATATCCTCTAAATATTCTTCTTCCTCTAACGGACTGCTGACCTAAACATGCCGCCATCTGTGTTATGTTTAATATATTACCTCTTGCCCCTGTAACAGCCATAATAACTGCGTGATTGTCCATTCCTAAATATCTCTCAGCTATTTGACCAGCTTTATCTCTTGCCTCTCTCAATACATTGTTTATATATGCCTCTCTTGATTCTTCCAAGTCTAATCCTGGCAATAGTTCAAGTTCTCCTCTTTCATATTTTTCAATAATTTCTTTAACTTTTTTCTCTGCCTCATCTAATACTTTTTCAATTTCTTTTAAAGCCTCTTCTGGTAGATCTTCATCATTAATACCTGTTGAAAAACCTCTTAACATTATTGCTCTTATAGCCATCTTTGTTGTAGAGTCAAGAAACTTTCTTCCAGCCTCTGGACCAAATTCTTTAACTATTGTATGCAATATTAACCCTGCCTCTGCTCCGTAACCGTTTTTGTCAATAACTCCTTTAATTAACTCTCCATCTTTTATAACAACATATGCATCATATTCACAGTTTTCTTTTTTACAAACATCACATTTTCTACATATTTTTGCTTTGTATCTTAAATTCAAACCCTTTGGTAGTGCTTTACTAAATATCTTTTTACCGGAGTATAGTGGAACTCCATTTTCTATTTTATCTGGCTCCCATAACTCCTCTTTTATACCTCCACTTCTTAGTATTAAAGTAGCCTCATCTTTCGTAAAGTAATTTGAAGTTAAAATATAAGCTCCTGAGATAAAATCATGTATTGCTCCAATTATTGGCCCTCCAAATCTTGGAGAAAGTATATGTTTTTCTACAAGCATTAAACTCTCTGCTTCAGCTCTACTTTCCTCAGACTGAGGAACATGCAGGTTCATTTCATCTCCATCAAAGTCAGCGTTATATGGAGGACAGACACATAAATTATGTCTGAATGTTCTATATGGAAGGACTCTAACCTTATGTGCCATAATAGACATTCTGTGTAATGATGGCTGTCTGTTGTATAATACAATATCTCCATCCATTAAGTGTCTTTCAACTATATCTCCTTCTCTTATATTTTCTACCCAGAAATCTTTGTTAGTATCTGTTATTTTTACCCTGTATTCATGTTCTTTTCCATCCTTACCAATCATTTTTCTAATTACATAATTAACTCCTGGATGCTTATTAGGCCCATTTTTCAACAACTTTTTAATTCTTTCAATGTTAAACTTAGTTACTTTCTCTGGAACCGTTAATTCCTTAGCAATAACCTCTGGAACACCAACTTCATTGATACTTAAACAAGGGTCTGGAGATATTACAGTTCTCGCTGAGAAATTAACTCTCTTACCTGCTAAGTTATATCTAAATCTTCCTTCTTTACCTTTTAATCTCTGAGCTAAAGTTTTCAATGGTCTTCCACTTCTATGCTTAGCAGGAGGAATACCTGGGGCTTCATTATCGAAGTATGTATTAACATGATACTGTAAGAGATTCCATAAATCCTCAATAATTAAATTAGGAGCCCCTCCTTCAATGTTTTCTTCTAATCTGTTGTTAATTCTAATTATATCAACTAATTTATGTGTTAAGTCATCCTCACTTCTCTCTCCAGTTTCTAATGTTATTGAAGGTCTTACAGTTACTGGTGGTACTGGAAGGACAGTTAATACCATCCATTCAGGCCTTGTAGTTTCTGGGTTTAATCCTAACAATATACAATCTTCATCTGGGATTTTTTCTAAGATTTCTCTAACATCTGATGGAGTTAAAACTTTCTCTTCTTTATCCTCAACCCTATAATATGTTGTTGGCTTTTCATATTTTATGTCATATTTAACTTCTCCACAGTATGGACAAATTGTAACCTTTGAAGCCTCCTTATAAACTTCATCACAAACTTCCCACTTATTTCCACCATCTCTCTCCAATTTTTCCATTTTTTCTAAGAATTCTCTTCTTTTATTTTCTGGAATTGCTACTCTACCACAGTGAGGACATACAGCCTTTAGTATATTATATATGGTTTTAGCGAATCCTATGTGAATAACGGGCTTGGCTAACTCTATATGCCCAAAATGCCCAGGACATTCTCCAATTCTTCCTCCACAAGTTTTACAAACTAAACCGGGATCAATAACCCCTAATCTTGGATCCATTAATCCTCCTTCAATTGGATAACCATCTTCATCATAAGTGTCAGGAGTTATTATTTTAGCAACTGACATTTGTCTAATGTAATCTGGAGACAATAATCCAAACATTATTTCTCCGAGTTCCTTTGGAATTTCGTATTTTTCCATGACAATCACCGAGATAAATGTGATTTTATTTTTAGATTAATTTAGACTAATATTTAAATTATTTTAAATTTTTTGAGATTAAAAAGATTAATAAGAATGTGTAAATT
>JALVUY010000073.1 GCA_027023665.1 Methanocaldococcaceae archaeon | reverse complement strand
ATCTTAAAGTATTCATAAGATTTTTTGGAATTTTTTTATCTTTATTTTCATTTAATTCTTTTAAAACATCATCTAAGAATTTTCCTTTTATAATAATGTTACTAACTTTAAAATTATCTAAATCATCAAAAATTATAAAACTTGCCTCATTACCTGGTTTAATTCCTACATCAAAACCAAAATAATTAGATGGGTTTATAGTAACCATTTGAATAGCCTCTATTGGAGAGACATATTTAGTAGCTTTTCTTAAAATATTCAACATATATCCATCTAAATCTTTAAGACAAACATCATCACTAACTAACATAATGTTTCTTAAATCTTTTATTTTTTTACATATATTTAGTAAATAAATGTTTTTTGAAGCAGTGCCTTCTCTAATCATTAGTTTTAATCCCAATCTAAGTTTTTCTAAAGCCTCATTTTCATCAACACATTCGTGGTCGCTCATAATTCCATAAAATATATATTTATTTAAATCTAAGCCCTTCAACTTTGGACAATGCCCATCAATTAATTTTTTATATTTTTTAGCAACTTCTATCTTTTTTAATAACTCTTCATCTCCATTAATTACTCCGATATAATTCATAACCTCTCCTAATCCTAAGACATTATCCAAATTAATTAATTCTTCAATATCATCTGCCGTTATTATATCTCCATTAGTTTCTAAGTCCGTAGCAGGCACACAAGAAGGAAGCATTACATAAACATCTAAAATTTTAGCATCATTTAACATAAATAATATTCCTTCTTTCCCAGATATGTTTGCTATTTCATGAGGGTCTACCACAACCTTAGTTACACCACTTTTTAAAGCAAACTTCTCAAACTCAGAGGGAATTAAATGGGATGATTCTATATGAATATGCCCATCTATAAAAGTTGGAGACAAATACTTTCCTTTTAAATCATAAATTTTTACATTTTTTTTATTTCCAATTATTTTATCAATTTCTTCATTTAAATCTACAAAATAAATTTTGTCCTTTTCATAAGCAACATTTCCATTAATAATTTCTCCCGTATATACATCAATAATCTTTGCATTTTTGAAGATAATCATAGAGCTCTCCCTTTAACTTTATTTATATCCATCCATAGAGGGGGTTTCACCCCCTCTATTGGGATACTCCCCCATATGCTTGTATATTTTTAATTTAAGAGGCATTGCTGAGCGTTAGCGAAGCAATGCATCGGGAGTATCCCGAACCATAGGGCTTCGCCCTATTGGTATACCCAAAATTAAACAAAAAAAGACAAATATTCGGGGTATACCAATAGGGGGTGAAACCCCCTATGGAGCAATAGAGGGTCTCCCTCTATGCGGTGTGGAGCCCTCCTATTGGTATACCTCCCAGTTTTTAAAATTAAAATTAAGATAAAATCCCAACGGTTATTATAAAATTCTTCCTTTAACCTTATTTATGTCAAACTTAGCAGTTTCAGCTATTGCCATAACCGCCAAAACTCCAGCCTGTAATGGATCTCCAACAACTAAATCAGCGACTTTAGGAACAGAACCAAACATTTTTAGACTAATTACAGGAATATTTGTTTTTTCTTTCAATTCTTTTACTGCTTCAGTAATTTTCCCTCCCATTAAAGAACCTGCTAAAACTAATATTCCCACTCGTGGTAGTGTTGCAACAGCCTTTACAGCCTCATATAAATTTTCTTCACCAACTATTGGTAAAGTATCAACGCTAATTCTTTCTCCTCTTATATTATGTCTATCAGCCTCACTTATAGCCCCTCTTGCTACTTCTGCTACTTGAGCACCGCCTCCAATTATAATAACTCTCTTTCCATAAATCTTTTTTAAAGAACTGTGGATTTCAAAGTTTTTTATATAATCACAACTCTCTATTCTTTTTTTTAGTTCGTTAATATCTTTAATTCCTACAACTTCCATATAAATAAATCCTGTTTTACCATCATCTTTAATAAATTGCTGAGTATATGTAATATTACCCCCTAATTCAGATAAAATTCCAGTAAGTTTGTGTAAAACTCCTACTTTATTTTCTGCCTCAATACTAATCCCAATCTCCATACTCTCACATTAATTTATATAATTATTATCATATATTATCATAATAATTATTATATTATCATAAAGTAAGTTAAAAATTTATAGGTTTTTATAATTTATTTGAATATACTAAATATTTGATATTTATTTACTTTATATTTTTATTTAATCTTCTCTTAACAGCCTCAGCGTGTCCATATAATCCTTCAACTTCAGCCAATGTAATAACAGTATCAGCAATATTTTTTAAACTATCTTTATTTAGTTTTTGATAGGTTATTTTCTTTAAAAATGTCTCTACATTTAACCCAGAACACATTCTTGCAAATCCTGATGTTGGCAAAACATGGTTAGTTCCTGAGGCATAGTCTCCAACTGGAACTGGACTGTATTCTCCTAAGAATACACTACCTGCATTATTTATTTTATCTAATATTTCTTCAGGGTTTTTTGTTAATATTTCAAGATGTTCAGGAGCGTATTTATTTGAGAACTCTATACATTCATTTAAATCTCCAATTAATATAGCAGAGTTTTCTAATGCTTTTAAAATAATATCTTTTCTCTCAGCCTTTTCAATCTCCTTAAATATTCTCTCTTTAAACTCTTTTGCTTTATCTTCTGATGTTGTTAGTATTATACAGGAAGCGTTAGGGTCATGTTCAGCTTGGGCAATAAAGTCCAAGGCAACATATTCAGGATTTGCTGTTTCGTCAGCAATTATTAAAACTTCAGAGGGTCCTGCTAAGAAATCTATAGCAACCTCACCATAAACCATTTTTTTAGCAACAGTTACATAAATATTTCCTGGTCCTACAATAATATCAACTTTTGGAATAGTTTCTGTTCCATAAGCTAATGCTCCTATTGCCTGCACTCCTCCAACTTTGTAGATGGCAGAAACTCCAACTATGTCTCCAGCAACCAATGTAGCAGGATTACCTTTGCCCTCTTTTGTTGGAGGTGAAGTTATATATATTTCCTTACAACCAGCAACTTTTGCAGGGATTGTAGTCATTAAAACTGTTGAAGGATACAATGCCCTACCTCCAGGGACATAGCAACCTACTTTTTCTATTGCTCTAACTACTTGTCCTAATATTATTCCATTATTTTCAACTTTTAAATCTTTTATATGTTCCATTTGTTTTTTATGGAAAAAGTAAATATTTTCCTTCGCTTTTTCAATTGCCTCAATAACTTTATAATCTAATAAATTGTATGCCTCTTCAATCTCTCCTTCACTAACTTTAAAATCTTCTATATCAACACCATCAAACATTTTTGTGTAATATCTAACTGCTTCATCCCCTTTCTCCCTAACATCTTTTAAAATCTCCATAACCTTTGGTAAAATTTCTTCAAAGTTTGCCTTGTTTCTATTAATTATTTTATCTTCTTCCTCTTTAGTTAGTTCTTTAATTTTTTTTATTATCATAACCTATCACCAAA
>JALVUY010000072.1 GCA_027023665.1 Methanocaldococcaceae archaeon | reverse complement strand
GAATTATATCCATATTTTGTTTTTTTAGCATATATAATTGAGGAAAGTATAAAATTCTTTGCCTCTTTAATGGCATCTTCTAATTTATAACCTTTTGATAAAAATGCTGTTATGGCTGTAGAATAAACGCATCCAGTTCCATGAACTTCCTTATTTATTTTAAATCCTTTAAATATCTTTATAGTTGTAGAGTTTCTTTTTAAAATATCATCAATTCCTGTAATTAAGATATATAAATCTTTTTTAATACTGTAATTTTTATTTTTTACAAATTCCATAATTTTATTATACTCTTCTCTATTTGGAGTTATTAAGTAAGATTTATTAAAGAGTTCAATATACTTCTCCATTAATTTTTCATCAACAAAATTATATTTAGTTGTAGATGCAAGAACTGGATCGCAGATAACTTTTAAATCGTATTTGTCAATATATTTCAGTAAAATATCTATACTCTGAAAAGTTAAAACGCCAGTTTTTACATACTCTATTTCAAATTCTTCAAACACTGATTTAAATTGATTTTCTATATTTTCCTTTGATAGGTCATATTTTTCATAAACCTCTTTATTTGTTTGAGGAATTATTGAAGTAATTATAGATAGACAATAAACTCCTAATGTGTGAGATGTTTTTATATCCGCTGATATTCCCGCTCCTCCTGTAGGATCATAACCTCCAACAGCTAATATTACCATTAAACTCACCAAGTTATAAAGATTTTACATTGATTTCTCTTAAACATTTCATAATTTTGTTTATATTTTCTTCTAAAATATTAATTTTTTCTAAATCTTCTTTAATACCCCCTTCCTTAATATCTCCAAGTGCAATTTTATCTTTTAATTCTTTTGTAGTTTTTACACCATATTTTTTCAAAATTTCATTTAGTTCTTTTTCAAGATCTTCCAACTCTTCTAAAAATACTTTTTTCATACAATTTATTATTATTTTTTCCATATTTAGCCCTCAGTATAGAATTCTATTAAATCTTCTAATTTTTTCAATGCCTTTCCTGAGTCAATTGATTTTTCTGCCAACTTTATACCTTCTTCAACATCTTTAGCAACTTCAGAGATATACAAAGCAAATGCAGAATTTAATACAACAATGTCTCTTTTAGCCCCAGTTTCTTCCCCTTCCAAAATATTTCTAATTATTTTAGCATTCTCTTTAGCGTCTCCTCCTTTAATATCCTCTAATTTAGCTCTTTTTATACCAAAATCTTCTGGCTCAATATAATAACTTTTTACCTCTCCATTCTTTAATTCAGATATTTTTGTTCTCCCTACTGTTGTAATTTCATCCATTCCACTACCATGAACAACTAACGCCCCTTTTAATCCCAAATTTTTTAAAACATAAGCCAATTTTTCAGTTAAATTTTCATCATAAACTCCCATTAATTGATAATTTGCATTTGCTGGATTGGTTAAAGGCCCTAAAATATTAAAAACTGTTCTAATTCCTAACTCTCTTCTAACTGGTGTAGCATACTTCATTGCTGGATGAAAGTTAGGGGCAAATAAAAACCCTATTCCTATTTTTTCTATTGATTCCTCGACTTTCTCTAATGGAACATTTAAATTAACTCCTAACGCCTCCAAAACATCTGCACTGCCACTCTTACTACTTACAGCCTTATTTCCATGCTTAGCCACAGGAACATATGGAGAAACTACAAAAGCTGTAGTTGTACTTATGTTAAAAGTATTTAAATTATCTCCACCAGTACCGCATGTATCTAACAATTTAGGAACCCTTGGATTTATCTTTAATGAAAATTCTCTCATAACTTTTGCAAAAGATGTTATTTCCTCTATTGTTTCCCCCTTCATTCTTAAAGCAGTTAATAGGGCGGCTATTTGAGTTGGCTTTGCAGAACCACTCATAATTTCTTTCATAACTTCTTCTGCTTCATTTTTATCTAAATCTTTAAATTCTACAACTTTTTTTAACGCCTCAGTAATAACCATTAATATCACCACTCAAATTTTAGTAAGAAATAAAATTAATTGAAGTATGTATATATTTAGAGATAACTACTAGATTTAAAGATTTTGAATATCTCTCCTTTTGAAACTTTTTTACTAACCATTATAAACATTTATATAAAACTAAGTAGTTAAATACTTATGCAATTTATTGTCTAAATAGAACATTAAGAATGGTGATATTTTTGTTATACAATGTAGATGAAAGATTTGAAATTAAAGATATCGTTGCAAGAGAGGTTATTGATTCAAGAGGAAATCCAACAGTTGAAGTAGAAGTAATAACAAAAGGTAACGGTTATGGTTCAGCTATAGTTCCTAGTGGAGCTTCAACTGGAACTCACGAGGCATTAGAGTTGAGAGATAAAGAACAAAGATTTGGAGGAAAAGGAGTATTAATGGCTGTTGAAAATGTTAATTCTATAATAAAACCTGAAATAGTGGGTTATGATGCAAGAATGCAAAGAGAGATAGACAATATAATGATTGAATTAGATGGAACTCCAAATAAATCAAAGTTAGGGGCTAATGCCATATTGGCCGTTTCTTTGGCAGTTGCTAAGGCGGCGGCATCAACAGCAAAGATACCTCTTTATAAATACTTAGGAGGATTTAATTCCTATATTATGCCTGTTCCAATGATGAATGTTATAAATGGTGGAAAACACGCTGGAAATGATTTGGACTTACAAGAATTTATGATTATGCCTGTTGGTGCTACATCAGTATCTGAAGCTGTAAGAATGGGCTCAGAAGTTTATCATGTATTAAAGAAAGTTATTGAAGAGAAGTATGGTAAAAATGCTATAAATGTTGGAGATGAAGGAGGTTTTGCTCCTCCATTAAAAACATCAAGAGAGGCTTTAGATTTACTAACTGAAAGTGTTAAAAAAGCAGGTTATGAATGTGAGGAAGATATTGTCTTTGCCTTAGACCCTGCAGCTTCAGAATTTTATAAAGATGGTTACTACTATGTCGAAGGTAAAAAGTTAAGTAGAGAAGAATTATTAGATTATTATAAGGCGTTAGTTGAAGAATATCCTATTGTTTCAATTGAAGATCCATTCCACGAAGAAGATTTCGAAGGATTTGCAATGATAACTAAAGAATTGGATATTCAAATTGTTGGAGATGACATATTTGTAACCAATGTTGAAAGGTTAAGAAAAGGTATAGAAATGAAGGCTGGAAATGCCTTACTATTGAAAGTTAATCAGATTGGAACTTTAAGTGAGGCAATTGATGCAGCTAATTTGGCATTTAGAAATGGTTATGGAGTTATTGTCTCACATAGAAGTGGAGAAACTGAAGATACGACAATAGCAGATTTAGCAGTGGCATTAAACACTGGACAGATAAAAACAGGAGCTCCTGCAAGAGGGGAGAGAACAGCAAAATACAACCAGTTAATTAGAATAGAGCAAGAGTTAGGAATAACAAAATACGCTGGGAAAAACTTTAGATGTCCATTCTAATTTATTTTTGCTTTATTTTTAATTTTTAAAATTATAATTTTTAATTCTTTAATTTTAAACTAAATCTGAGGTTAGTTTTAAGATTAATTCGTT
>JALVUY010000071.1 GCA_027023665.1 Methanocaldococcaceae archaeon | reverse complement strand
ATACAATACTTGCTATTGGGATGGCAAGAGAAGCATTAGAAGCTATGACAAATATAAGAGATACAAATTGGCTTTTGTTTTCTTCAAGTTATCAAAATTGTCGGAATGTAAATAACTATAATAGTGGATGTATATTGGAATCTAAATTAGAAAATCCAAGTATTTATATTTCTAGTGGTAGCTATATAGTTTATAAAAAAGATAATGACTATAAATGGTACCTTTCTAGGGATAATGAAAATCTTTCTTCTTATGATAATATAAAGTATAAAAATTTTTATTTACTATATCGAAAAATAGCACAAAATCTTAAAATTTAGGTGGTCAAATGGAAAAAAGGAAAAAACTTATTTTATTTGACTTTGACAGCACATTAGTTAATAATGAGACGATTGATGAGATTGCAAAAGAGGCTGGAGTTGAGGAAGAAGTTAAAAAAATTACAAAAGAGGCAATGGAAGGAAAATTAAATTTTGAGCAATCTTTAAGAAAAAGAGTTAGTTTGTTGAAGGATTTACCAATAGAAAAAGTTGAGAAGGCTATTGAAAAGATAACTCTAACAGAAGGGGCTGAAGAAACTATTAAGGAATTAAAGAAAAGAGGGTATATAATTGGAGTTGTTAGTGGAGGTTTTGACATAGCAGTTAATAAAATTAAAGAAAAATTAGGGTTGGATTATGCTTTTGCCAATAGATTAATAGTAAAAGATGGAAAATTAACTGGGGAAGTAGATGGAGATGTGTTAAAAGAAGATTCTAAAGGAGAAATTTTAGAGAAAATAGCAAAAATTGAAGGCATTAAATTGAAAGATACCGTTGTAGTAGGAGATGGAGCAAATGATATTAGTATGTTTAAAAAGGCTGGTTTAAAAATAGCCTTTTGTGCTAAACCTATTTTAAAGGAAAAGGCAGATATATGCATTGAAAAGAGAGATTTAAGAGAAATTTTAAAGCATGTTAAATAATTAAAAATAAAAAATAAGAGTGATAGTATGCCAAAGCTAATGATAGCCTTAGATGTTTTAAATAGAGAAGAGGCATTAAAAATTGTGAATGAAGTTAAGGATTATATTGACGCCGTAAAAGTTGGATATCCGTTAGTTTTATCTTCTGGATTGGAAATTGTTGAAGAAATAAAAAAAATATGTAATAAAGAGGTTATATGTGATTTTAAAGCTGCGGATATCCCAGAAACTAACAGAAAAATAGCAGAAATTACCTTAAAATATGCTGATGGAATAATAGTCCATGGCTTCGTTGGAGAAGACTCTGTTAAAGCAATCCAAGAAGTTGCTAAAAAATTAAATAAAAAGGTAATAATGGTTACTGAAATGAGCCATCCAGGGGCTATTCAATATATGCAACCAATTGCCAATGAATTAGCAAAAATGGCTAAAAAACTTAAAGTTGATGCTATTGTTGCCCCTTCCACAAGACCAGAGAGACTCAAAGAAATTAAGGATATCGCAAAACTTCCAGTAATGACGCCAGGAGTTGGTTATCAAGGAGGAAAAATTGAAGAAATTATTAACATTTTAGACGAAAATGACTATGTAATTGTTGGAAGAAGTATATATCAATCAGAAAATCCAAAAGATGTGACAAAAAAATTCAAAGAAAAGCTAAATAAAAATAAAACTAAATAGGATGAGAAGATGAAAAAAAAGAAAGATATATTAGTAGTTGGCTGTGGAAATTTGTTGTTTGGAGATGATGGATTTGGTTGTGAAGTTGTAAAAAAATTAGAGAATATTGTTCCTGAGAATGTTGAGGTTATTGATGCTGGAGCAAGTGGGGCATACTACTTAATGACTTTGGTCGATGAAGGCATTAAAAAAATAATTGTAGTTGATGCTATTGATTTTGGTCTAAAACCAGGAACATTGAAAAAGATAGATGTTGATGAACTACCAAATCTTAGAAAATACTCTTTTGATGCTCACAATGTTCCATTGGCTCCTTTTCTTAAAGAGTTACATAATAAAGGAGTAGAAGTAGTGATTATTGGTTGTCAAGGAAAGGAATTTACAATGCCTTATATAAAGCCAGGATTGTCTAAGGAGGTTTCTGAAGCTGTAGATAAGGCAGTAGAGATGGTATTAGAGGAAATTAAAAATTTTCAAAGTAAAAGGTAAAGGGAGATTATAATGCTAAAAGAGATATTGTTGGGAAATGCTGAAAAACAAACGATAACTCAAATTTATGGTCCCCCAGGAGTTGGTAAAACAAATATTTGCATTATAAATTCAATAAATGCAAGTAAATTTGGGAAAGTTATATATATAGACACTGAGGGTGGCTTGTCAATAGAAAGAATAAAGCAAATATCTCCAAATGATTACCAAAAAGTTTTAGAGAATATGATAATATACGATGTCTTTGATTTTTATGAGCAAGATAAAATTATACAGAAGGAAGTTCCTCTAATAGCCAAAAATGCAAGTTTAATTGTAGTTGATAACATAACTTCTTTGTATAGGTTGGAGTTAGGTAATGAGGCTAACAAAAATATTATGCTCAATAAAATGCTTGGTAATCAAGTAAAAACTTTATTAAAAATAGCTAAAACCTACAACTTAGCAGTTTTAATAACAAATCAAGTTAGAGAAACTGTTAATGGCTTTGAAGCTTCTGGAGGTTCTTTATTGGAATATTGGAGTAAATGCATAGTTAGATTAGAGAAAATTAATAGCGAAGAAAGATTGGCAATATTAGAAAAACATAGACATGCTGGAGAGGAAAAGGTTAAATTTAGAATTGTTGAAAGAGGAATAGAAATTATAGAGTAAAAATTACAATATTCCAAAGGTATCTCCTCTAAGTCCTCTTCTTAATGTTTCTAAACTTATTACCTCATCAAATGAAATATTTGCCAAATTTACAGAACTACCTAATTTTAATATAAAGCCTACCTGTTGATTTTTATTTGGAGCCTCAAATATAACTTTATTTACATCCACATTTTTTATTAATTTATTTAATTCCTCTTCCTTTATTTTTCCCTCTTTATCAAATAAGCCAATACATTTACCGCTTTCTCTTCCTTCAATAATAACATAATCTGCTCCATTATCTAAATCATAATTTATTAATTTAATTCTATCCTCTATTGTTAATTTTTTATCTTTTTCAGGTAATTTTTTTCCTACTTCAGTTAATACTATAAATCCATAGTCTTTAGCTTTTTCTATAGCAAATTTTCTTTCTTCTAAACTAATGTCTAAGGAGCCGTCAGATATTTCCACAGCACTGAATCCTAAACTATTACATTCATTCAAAAATTCATCAAATTTATTTTTAAAATATGCATACTCAAATAATGTGCCTCCCGGATAAACTTTAATGTCCCAATCATTGTAATATTTAATTTTTTCAATAACTACATCTCTATCAATAACTGCAGAGGTTCCCCATCCAAACTTTACAAAGTCTATATAATCACCACAAACTTTTAAGTAATCTTCAACATACTTTGGAGGCAATCCTTTATCTAAGACAACAGTTAAACCTCTATCATATTCATTATTTAAAAATTCAAATGCCCTCACATTTTCACCTATTAATCTATAGA
>JALVUY010000070.1 GCA_027023665.1 Methanocaldococcaceae archaeon | reverse complement strand
ATTATAAGGTGATATTTATGCAGATTCATCTAAAATTTAATAAGGAGATGGGAGAATTTTTTGAAGATATTCTATGTAAAGAGGATAATACTGACAACAAATTTCCAAATGACGATGAGTTGGTTTGTGAGGTTGTTGAACATTTAAAAAAAGGATTCAATAGAGAAAAAATGACATTTGATGAGGAAAAATATACAGATAGAAAGATCAAAGGATACATTCCATTAGAGATTTTTAGAATTATGATTTATATCTTAATGAAAAAAATTAAGGAGAGAGGTTCAGAGATAACTTTATATGAAATGGGATATGAATTTGGTAAATTCTTAGAGCCAAAGAATTTTAGAGAGTTAAAAAAATTTTTCAGAAAAAATAATTTAGGAATATTAGAAATTGAAAGTAGAAAACCATTAATTATTAAAGTTAAAGAATGTGCAATGTGTGGTGGCTTAGATGAAAAAGAGCCAATGTGTCACTTTGATGCTGGACTACTTGCTGGTGCATTGGAATGTATATTAAAAAAAACTGTTGTGGTTAATGAAATAAAGTGTATGGCTCAGGGTTATGATGCCTGTTATTTTGAGGTTGAGATTATAAAAAATAAATAAAGCTTATTCTTCAGTTTCATAAGGATTTTTACTGTAGTATTCAACTGTTTTTATTGCAGAACTTACTACCATCTCTCTAATATTTGGAATCTCTTCTTCCAATTTTTCTAAAATCTTGTGACATCTTCTCCTAATGCTATCTCCTCTATCTCTACTGTATGGGCAAATATCTTTATCTTTGTAATACTCTATTTTACACTCCTCAAGGGCTTTTATTATATCCTCCTCCAATACAGGAAGTATAGGTCTAATAATTGTACATTCCTCTAACTGAATCTTTAAATCTTTATAATTAACTACATTGGATTTAAATTTTGTTAATGGTCTCATGAACTTTAATCTTTCCCCTTTGAAGATATTTGCTAAAATTGTATCTGAATTGTCATCTAAATTATGACCATATGCAATTTTAACTTTCTCGTAAGGAATATTTTCTTTTTCAGAGATTTCTTTTGCTAATTTTCCTAATAAATGCCTTTTAATTACAGAGCAAGAAAAGCAAGGTGAAAATTCCATACCTTTAGATGTTTTTGTTAAAATTTCTGAGAGTTCAACGACATCTAAATCACTTTTTAACAATAGATGAGGAACATTTAACATTTCACAGTGGTGTTTTATTAATTTAACTCCCTCACTATCTTCTTTCCAAGGTCTCACTCCACCTATATTAACATCAACCGTAACCGCTATTAACTTTATTCCATACTTCCTTCTATAAACTTCTAAAAGATGTAATAATAATAAACTATCTTTGCCTCCACTAAGCCCAACAATAATTACATCTCTTGGGGATATAATCTTATGCCTATTGATAAATCTCCCAACTTTTGTAGAG
Organism: Methanocaldococcaceae archaeon; assembly: GCA_027023665.1. Taxonomy (GTDB): domain Archaea; phylum AGJL01; class Methanococci; order Methanococcales; family Methanocaldococcaceae; genus Methanocaldococcus. The sequence continues at coordinate 2,167 of JALVUY010000070.1, read as the reverse complement.
ACATATTCATAAGTTTTTGAATAAATTACTGGAATTCCAAAATCCCCCTCAATTTTGTTCATTTTAGTTCTTGATAATCTTGCCATTCTTTTATTATTGACTAAAATTTTGTCCTTTCTTATTGTTAAAAAAAATGGATTTGCATATTTTTTTAATTCTCTTAAATTGATCATATTAATCCCTCTAAAAAACTAAATTATTTGAGATAAATCCACATTTTTTTCTAAAACTTTGGCAAAGTAGTTTAAACTTTTTTCTATGCTATCTTTATATAAATCTCCTTCAATTTTTTCTAAACCTTTTTTCTCTCTAATTTTGTTAATAATATAGTTTCTAAATTCATAATTTTCAAAAATTCCATGGAAGTAAGTTCCTATAACTAAACCATCACCAATTTTTTTAATTGAGCCATCAAATCCATTACCACAGTTTCCAAAACCTCTTTCGATTTTTATTAATGGTTTTTCGTTAGTGTATGTTATACCTTCGTGAATCTCATAACCACAAACTTTAAATGTTTTATCATCTATATCTAAATAGCCATAAGAGTTTTTAACAACCTTGTCATTTCCAAAGTATGTTTTAGCGTCAAAAATATTTAAACCTTCGATACTTCCAACATCAGATTCTTTAAAATCTTTATCAATGAGTTTTTTCCCTAAAACTTGATAACCTCCACATATTCCAATCACAATTCCTCCATCCTTTAAAAATTCTAAAATCTTTTCATCAAAATTATTTTCTTTTAAATAATATGCCTCTTTCGTTGAACTTCTCGTTCCCGGAAGAACTAAAATATCCCCAGTAATGTCATCTTTGAAATCTATAAATTTTATTAATGTGTCGTATCTTAAAGGGTCTAAGTCAGTAAAATTAGATATTTTTGAAAATCTAACAACATTAACTTCAACTCCACTCTTAGCATTTCCAAAACTTCTTATGTTTTGCAAGGTTTGACTATCTTCCTCTGGTAATACAAGATTTTCATCATAAGGCATAACGCCTAAAACTGGAATTCCCGTTAATTCTTCAATCTTTTCAATTCCGTCCTTTAGAACATCAATGTTTCCTCTAAACTTATTTATTATAATACCTTTAATAAGATTTCTCCAATTTTTAGGCAATAGTTTTATAGTTCCATAGATTGAGGCGAAAACTCCTCCTCTATCAATGTCTGCAACTAAAATTGCATTAGCATTAACCATTTCTGCAATTCTTAGATTTGCTATATCATCTTTTAGTAAATTTATCTCACAACAACTTCCTGCACCTTCCATAACAACATAATCATACTCCTTATTTAGGATCTCTAAACTTTCTTTAATTTTTTTCAAAAAGAAATTTTTGTTTCTTCTATATTCATTGTAGTCCATATCTTTATAAACCTTTCCATGAACTATAACCTGTGATATAAAATTTCCTTTTGGTTTTAATAGTATTGGATTAAAATGAACAGATGGCTCAACTCTGGATGCTAAACTTTGTGTATATTGAGCTATTGCAATTTCTCCATCTTCTTTTGAAACTCTTGAGTTTAAACTCATATTTTGTGACTTAAATGGGGCTACTTTATAACCTTTATTTGCTAAAAGCCTACACAATCCAGCGACAATTGTAGTTTTTCCACTGTTAGATGATGTTCCAACTACCATTATAAACTTTGCCATTTGAGTCACCAAACTTATTAATCTAATTACTTCAAATTTATTTTTAATTTTTATATAAATAAATTAAAATTGATTTGTGTGATACTTATGTTTGACTTAGAGACCAATAAAGTTATAAAAGAGATAGAGAATTTAAATAAAAAATGTCCTAAAATTGTATTTCAAGCTCCTGAAGGCTTAAAATTATATGTTGAAAAAGAGATTGAAAAAATTAAAAAATACTTCAAAGATAAGGGAAAAAATGTTGAATTATTTTTATGGGGAAATTCTTGTTTTGGTGCTTGTGATTTAATTGACGATTATGTTAAAAAATTAGATGTTGATTTAATTGTTCATTATGGGCATGAAAAACTTGAATATGCCAAACCAGAAATTAAAACATTGTTTATTCCAGCATATCACATATTTGATAAAGAAGAAGAAAATAAAATACTAAATGACATAGAAAACTTTATAAGTAAGTATAATTCGGAAGGAAAAAAAGTGGCAGTAACTACAAC
>JALVUY010000069.1 GCA_027023665.1 Methanocaldococcaceae archaeon | reverse complement strand
GCCAATCCACAAAATATAGCCATCATTCTTCTAATCTTTAACTCTTTAAGAGTAACTACATCCAATTTATCCTCAACTCTAAATTTTTGTGCTTCTAACTGCTTTTCTGGTTTTGTTAGATAGGCAATAACTGTAAATATTATGGCAATTATAAAGCCAATCGTTGAAAATTCTGTGAAGTTAAAGACAATATCTCCAAAAGGAACAATTCCCAATATAAGGCCATTAATATTTTCAATCATTTTGCCTCACCTATAAATCCAATAAGTCCTAATTTTGAGCCAACCTTTAAAACTAAACCTAAACCAGCCATTAATAGGAATAAAAGCCATTTTTTTGGAAATAAAAAGAATTCTAAAAATCCTATAATCCATAAACCCCACGCAATTCCTGAAAGTCCAGCCATTCCCTCCCAGAGTGTTTTTAGTTCTTCAGATAGTTCTAATCCTCTAACTCTTAAAGATAAAGCATAAAATAACAGTCCAGTAGCGATAACTGCCCCTCCTGTAAATCCACTTAATATTGCTCCATAAATTATAAGAACTAATGCAAAAAACTTAGGAGAGGTTTCTAAAACCTCCATATGGACATTGTATTTTAAATCTCCTGTATATATTGGAAGTTTGAACTCTTCAAACAATTTATAAACCTTTGGCTTTGGTTTTTTAGACTTTATAATTTTCCTATTTATTAAAATCTCAGAAACTGCTAAAAGTTCTGCTAAACTAACAACTAACCCTGGTAAAATTAATGCTTCAGCTAAATCTGTATCCACCCCTGCAATTATTACTAACATAGCACACTCAACAATGTCTGTTAATATTAAAGCATGTAAGTCATCTTTTTGTGAACCAATTGCAAATAATGATAGAATACCAATAGCAAATCCAACTAATATCGTTGGATTATAAAAATAAATAACTGGATTCTCCATAAATATCACCTAATCCTTATGGAATAAGAGCCAGCTGAATATAATGAATGATACTAACAGTATAGTACTCTCAAGAACTGTATCCATCCCTCTTGTATAGTAAAGAATTTCATCCAATATACCTCCAGGCGTTGAAACTATTGTTGTTCCAAAGTAGTAAGTTTTACTTTTAATCCACTCCGCTATTGGCGTTAAGTATGCAGTTATCTCCCCAATGTTTGGAGCATATTGAGGATACTGTGCCTTTAATAATGCTGGTTTTTCCAAAGGAATCCCTCCTCTGTCATAAGGGGCTAAAGGAGTTTTTAATGTTTGAGAGTGAGGAATTGGTTTAGGATAGAGTTGATTAGGATTTAAATAATGAGGAGTTAATAATCCAAATATAAAGACTAAGGCTAAAAATATAGAGAAAATCCTTGGAACTACTTCTGGCTTTGAGAGATAATTCCAAATTTTACCAAGTTTTTTCATTATTTCACCTAAAAATTATTAGATATTTATTTTATTTTAGTATCTGTTTCCTCTTCATACTCGGCATTTAATATTATTGCCCTTACTAAGATTAGACATAAAATTGCATTTACTGCAATTAATGTCATTAATGCTAAAGCCTCATCATAGGCTAAAAATATAAAACAAACTCCAAAAGTGGCTACTTCTGTATTTAACAACCTGATGAATCTATCGTTAGATTTTGGTCCAACAATTGCTCCAATAGTTCCAATAATTAACAATACATAACCAAGATACAATAAATATTCAATATATTCCATAACTATCCCCAAATTTTATTTAGACAATATTGGCAAATCTCTTCCGTATTTTTTCTTTTTCTTTAAAGTTGTCAAATATTTCATATACCCAAGAAGTAGTATTATTGTTGATATTGGTTCACAGATTGAGGATATTATCGCTATATCCAAATAGTAAGATGAGACAATCATTCCAATTAAGCCAACATTTAACAGGCCTAACATTATTATCTTGTTTATTGGGTTTGTATGTAATATAACTCCTAAACCACCAAGAATACAACAAACTCCAGAAACAATTAACAGAATTTCCAAATTTTCACCTTTATTCTATATCTTTTACTTGCTCTATTGTGTATGCTATGGCATTAGATGTCAATGTCGAGGATATAAAGTATATTATTGCCACTATCCCACCCATGGGAGATTTTACATAAAGAGCGATTAATGCAGAGATGCAGAAACTTAAACAGCATAAATATAACAATTTTCTGGCCCTACTTCTTGTTAAAAATATTCTGAAAACCATTAACAATGCTATAAATCCAATAACTCCTTCTATTATGTCCATTATTCCCCTCTATTCATCTTTTTAGCAATTTTTCCAAGTAATATAGAGGCATATTTATGCTCAAATCCTTGAATTGAAAATATTGCTAAGATCATTCCACCAACAAAATATTTAGCCCCAATTATCGGATGTAAGAGATAAATAATTAAGGTTATAGTTAAAGCACCAATAGTCCCAGCGTATCCTGGATCCGCACATAGTCTATTTCCTATCCAAACTAATAAAGCAGCTATTAACCCACCTTTAACACCCATTAGATAGTTCATAATTGAAGCCAACAAAGTTCCTGCCGAAGCATCTGGAGAACATACAATATTACCCATAAAGTATCCTCCATTCAGATTACCACCAATTTCTTTAATTTTTTCTCCAATAGTTTTAGCTCCTAAAACTCCAGGCTTTTCTGGTAGTCCAAAGTAAGTATCAATGAGAACAAAGTTAATCCAACAGATAATTCCAGCAATTATAAGTTTTATAATATCTAAAATTTCCATTAGACCTCACCAAATAACTTATCAGCATACTTTGACAACAAAGCCCCAAATAAGCCAGCAATAAAAGCTAAATATATATAATTTCCAAACAAATTCCTAAGAATTGCCTCAATTCCTAATGCCAATATAGGCGTTGGAAATACTATAGATGTTTCAAAACTAAATCTAATAGGCTTTTTTTTAGGCAATATAGGAACTTTCAAAAGTAATGCAACAACAATTGAAGTTATTAAAGATATTAAATATAATAAAATTATATTAACCACCTTCTCACCAGTAGTGTATTATAATGCAATCTTTATTAGTTGAGTATATTGGAGGTACTTCATCTTTTGGAAACACCTGTATAATTACTTTTTTTCCTGTTTTTTCCTTAAATTTTTTTTTCCAATCTTCTAATGTCTGAACAGTCCAAGATAATCTCAACATGCTTATTGTCTATATGGTTTCCAAAAACTTTTATTTTTCCTCTTGACAGTTCAATACTCTCAATGTTCATAACTTTTAATCTATTTCTCATTTCATTTAATAGTGTTTCTCTACTTATAATTAATATTGGATAGCTGTCAATTATTCTCAAATATCTTTTTTTACCTTTATTTATTATCTCGGAGACAAATTCAATAAATGTATCTTCAAATTTTAATAAAGATAGTGTATCTAAAAGTTCAATTATAGGATCTTCAATATTTCTTGAGATGAAACATTTTAATAACCCAAGAGTTATAGCAGTCGCTATAAGTTTTGTTGCCTGTCTTTTTCCTTTTTCCAACATACTAAGATGTGACTGACTAATTCCACTCTCTTTTGCCAATTTTGATTGAGTAATTTTTAATTTTTCTCTGAATGTTTGAATATATTGAGGATTTAACAATATAGCCC
>JALVUY010000068.1 GCA_027023665.1 Methanocaldococcaceae archaeon | reverse complement strand
CTCACAACTAGAGGAAGAAGAGTATTTTTTATCTACTAAAATTTTAAAATTGGACTTGGGTATAAAAATATTAGATGTGATTGAGTATATTATTGAATATAATATATTTGAAGATTATTGGAAAATTATAGAAGAAAAAATATCTTATGATGAATTATTGGATATTGTCGCTGAAAATGGACTAAATGTAAAAAAGGTTTGTATAGAGTTGTATAAAATTGCAAATATTGATGACAAAAATATTTTAAATAAAATTCAAAATTTACCAGATGATGAATGTCAATGTGTTTCTGAAAATAAACAGATTAATAAATATTTGGATAAAATAATTTCAAGAATCCGCAAACTAAAAGAACTTACAAACGATAGAACATAAATTTTAATTTTTAAGATAAAAGAATTATTTTTATTAAATTAATTTTAATTAATAATTTATGCTTCTATAATGTAACAAAAATCTGAGGTGAGTAAATGAAAAGTGTAGAGCCAGTTAATTTTAGAGAGTTGGATAAGAAGATAAAAAAGTTTTGGGAAGAGAATGATATATATCAAAAAGTAAAGAAAAAGAATGAAGGAAATAAAGAATTTTATTTTGTTGATGGTCCTCCTTACTGTTCTGGAGCTATACACCTTGGGACAGCTTGGAATAAGATAATTAAAGATACTTATTTGAGATTTAAGAGAATGCAAGGATATAATGTCTTAGATAAAGCTGGTTGGGACATGCACGGTTTGCCAATAGAGGTTAAAGTTGAAAATGAGTTTGGAATAAAAAACAAGAAAGAGATTGAAACAAAAATTGGTGTAGAGCAATTTATTGAAAAATGTAAGGAATTTGCTTTAAAACACAAAGAAATTATGGAAAATCAGTTTAAAAACTTAGGAGTTTGGTTAGATTGGGAAAATGCATACATGCCAATAACTAAGGAGTATATGGAAATAGGTTGGTGGACATTAAAAGTTGCTCATGAGAAAGGATTATTAACAAGAGATTTGAGGGTTGTTTATTGGTGTCCAAGGTGTGAAACTGCCTTAGCAGAGCATGAAGTTAGAGGAGAGTATAAAGAAGTTTCCGACCCCTCAGTTTATGTAAAATTTAAATTAGCAAATGAAGAAAACACCTATGTTGTAATTTGGACAACAACACCATGGACTTTAATAGCTAACTTAGCTGTAGCTGTTCATCCTGATTATGACTATGCTTATGTAGAAGTTGAATTTGATGACAAAAAGGAAGTTTGGATTATTGCTGAAAAGTTAGTTGAAGAAGTTATAAACAAAGCTAAAAAAGCTAATAACATCAAAAACTACAGAATAATCAAAAAAGTTAAAGGAAAAGAATTAGAAGGTATAAAATATATTCATCCATTATTAGATGAGAATGAGAAGCAAAAAGAATTTGCAAAATTAGAAAATGCTCATACTATAGTATTAGGGGAACATGTAACCTTAGAGGGAGGAACTGGTTTAGTTCACACAGCTCCTGGACACGGGGAAGAGGACTTTGAAGTTGGTAAAAAATACAATCTGCCTATATATTCACCAATAGACGATGAAGGTAAATACATAGAAGGAAAATGGAAAGGGGTTTTCGTTAAAGATGCTGATAATGAAATAATAGAGACTCTAAAAGATAAAGGATTGTTAGTTTATGCTGGAAAAATAAAACACAGCTATCCACACTGTTGGAGATGCAAAACACCTCTCTTATTTAGAGCTACTGAGCAGTGGTTTTTAGAGATATCAAAGATTAAAGATAATATTATAGAGCATGCAAAAACAGTTAGTTGGATACCTCACTGGGTTGAGACAAGATATATAAATGGAGTTAAGTTTGTTGGGGACTGGAATATAAGTAGGCAAAGGTATTGGGGAATTCCTCTCCCTGTCTGGGTTTGTGAGAAATGTGGAAAATATATAGTTGTAGGAAGTGTTGAAGAATTAGAGGAGAGGATGATAAATAAAGATGAAGTTGGAGAGATTAAAGATTTGCATAAACCAACAGTTGATAAAATAAAATTGAGATGTGAATGTGGAGGAGTAATGAAGAGAGTCCCAGATGTCTTAGATGTTTGGTTTGATTCTGGATTGGCTCCTTATGCTTCAATTGGTTCAAAAACATTAAAAAAAGCAGACTTTATAACAGAAGGGCATGACCAAGTTACTAAGTGGTTTTATTCACAACATGCACTTTCAGCTATTGTATTCAATGACATTCCATACAAAAAATGTTTAATGCACGGCTTTACTTTGGATGAACATGGAGACAAGATGAGTAAGAGTTTGGGTAATATAGTTAATCCAGATGATGTTGTTGAAAAATATGGGGCTGATTTGTTGAGATTTTATTTATTAAGTGCAAACAAAGTTTGGGAAGATTTAAGGTTTGTGTGGAGTGAGATGGACGATGTTTTAAGCTTATTCAACACTCTATGGAATGCTTACATGTTTGCTGTAAATTACATGGTTTTAGATAACTTTAAACCAGATGAGAAATACTTTGAATATCTAAAAGATGAAGATAAATGGATTTTGAGTAGAGTAAATACTGTTGCTAAAATAGCAATTGAAAACCTTGAAGTTCCTTACTTCCACACATACACTTGGGCGTTGAAGGACTTTATATTGAATGACTTAAGTAGATGGTATATCAGATTAATTAGAGAGAGAACATGGAAAGAAAAAGATGATTATGATAAATTAGCGGCATATCAAACACTCTACTATGTTTTATTAAAGTTATCTATAATAATGGCTCCAGTGGCTCCACATACAGCAGAGGCAATATATCAAAACTTAAAGACAGAAGATATGGAAGAAAGTATATTTATGAATAAAATAGAAGTTGATGAAAAGTTTATTGATGAAGAGTTAGAGAGAGATATGGCAATAGTTAGAGACATAGTTGACGCTATTTATAGAGGAAGAGATAGAATAAAATACACCTTAAGATATCCATTAAAAGAAATAACTATTGCTGGTGGGGAAGAGGTTAAAAAAGCAGTAGAGAGATTTGAATACATAATAAAAGAGCAGGGTAATGTTAAAAATATCAAATTTGGAGAAGTTGAAGGTAGCAAATACATAATAAAACCAAACTACAGAGAGTTAGGTAAGAGATATAGAAGTGAAGTTCCAAAAGTTGTTGAAGCGTTGAATAAAGCAGATGCTAAGGAGTTAATGGAAAAATTGAAAGAAGGAGCTGTAATATTGGATGGATATGAGATTAAGCCAGAGTATGTTGAAATTAGGTTAGAGATTCCTGAGCATATATCTGGAGTAGAATTTTCAAAGGGAACTGTCTTTATAAATACTGAAATTACTGATGATTTAATAAGAGAAGGGTTAATGAGAGAAGTTATAAGAAGAATTCAAGCGATGAGAAAAGATATGGATTTAGATATTGAAGAAAAAATTAAGGTTAAAGTTGAAGGAGTAGATATAGATGAGTTTAAGGAAATTATAGAAAGAGAAGTAAGGGGAATATTTGTAGATGATATAAAAGAGGACTATACAAAAGATTGGGAAATAAAAACTCCAAATGGGGAAATATATAGAGTTAAAATAACTATCGAAAGAATAAATAAGAAATAAATTTAATTTTTTATTAGTTTTTTATTTAATTTCTATTTTATTTTTGCTTTATTTATTTTTGTTTCGAACGCTTTTAT
>JALVUY010000067.1 GCA_027023665.1 Methanocaldococcaceae archaeon | reverse complement strand
TTTATATTTTTATGCTTAGAATAACAGTAAATACAGTTCAAATTACATTTTTGAGTTAATTCTATGGAGGGATGATGACAGGGATTTTCAATTTCTAAGTTTATTCCCTCACAACCAACACAGTGCCTAACTATCTTTAAATTTCTAACAATCTCTTCTAATTTGTCGCAAATTTCATTTCTTAAAATTATCATACTCATCACAAAAAATAAGATATTGTTTGTTATTTAATATTTAATTTAAGTTTAGGTGTAATTAAAATAAAATAAATAGAGGTTGACTTAATAATATCCAGCAGTATTCATTGTCTCTAATTTTTCTTTTAATTTTAATGCTTCTTCTATCTCTTCGGGTTTAAATGGTCTTTCAGAGGCTATTGAAACTATAGCCTTGTCTATGTATGTGTTTCTAATCCTCATACCCTCAGGAAAAACTCTGTTCATAAAATCCATTACTTTATCTATAAAATCTTTCTGAGTATCATAGATATCCATATCTAAATCAATTTCAGAATCAGTAATAATCTCAAATCTTGAAGGTTGATCTATAACGTGAATCTTTTTTAATAAGTATGGAACATAGGTTTCGTCAGTTATTTTTAACTTATATATGGTTTTACCATCTTGTTTTTTTTGTTCCACAATTTCAGCAAAATCTCTTATTTTAATCATCTTTCTTGTAGATTTTGGTAAAACTCCCAATATAAAGTAAGGTTCTTTTTCTTTTGCTATAAATTCTACTCTAATTATTGATTTTCCCAATAACAAATCTTCCAATGCAGTTTGTATAACTTTTGTGTATATTTCCTTTCCAGCTTTATCATCGCATTGAACAATAATCTCAGCCATGGTTATCCCTTTCTAAAATTAAACTAAGTTATTTAAGTTATTAGAGTTATTAAATAAGTTTAATTTCCTAATAAAATTAAAAAATTTAAATAAAATTAACTAAATTAAAAAATTAAAGATTTATGATTTCATCTTTTTGTATCTAAATCCTGATGCTAACAAAGCGGCTCCAACAGCTCCAATTAATTGAGAGTATCTTGGGACAATGATTTTTCTTCCTAAGATTTCCTCCATAGCCAAGACTAAACCTTTCAATAAACTACTACCTCCAACTAATATAACTGGATCCCTTACATCAACTTCCTGTAACTGTTGTTCATATACTTGCTCAGCTACGGAGTGAGCAGCTGCTGCAGCAACATCTTCAGCTTTAGCTCCTTCAGCCAACGCAGTAACTAAATCTTGAATACCGAAAACAATACAGTAACTATTCATTCTTATCTTTCTCCAGTCACCTTTTGCCGCTAACTCACCCAACTCTTGAATACTTACTCCCAACCTTCTTGCAGTTATCTCAAAGAATCTACCACTTGCACCAGCACAGATCCCTCCCATAGTAAAACCGTCTGGAATTGCATCATATAATGAGATAGCCTTATTATCCATTCCTCCAATGTCTATAACAGTTGCCTCCCCTTCCTGCTTATCTGCCAAATATGCCGCTCCTTTTGAGTTAACAGTTAATTCTTCTTGTATTAAATCAGCATTAAAGTATTTTCCAACAGTGTATCTTCCATATCCAGTTGTTCCAATAGTTTCTACTTGATCTAATGATATTCCCGCCTCTTTTAAAGCGAGATCTACAGCCTCTTTAGCAGAGCCAATTACATCCTTAGTATAGATCCAACCAGTTCCTGCAACATCGTCATCTATCATAACAACAGCCTTTGTAGTTGTAGAACCACTATCTATTCCTAAACTTATACCTTCCTGTTTCTTTCTTGCGAGTAATGATTTTCTTTCAACAATTGTAGTTAATGCTTCCATTCTTGTTAATAACTCAGAAGCCTTAGTTCTTTCAGTAAAAGAATACATAACTACTGGTAAATTGGTATTCTGCTGAATAAGTTTTCTAACTTCATTTCTTACCAAAGCTCCCTCTGCACATCTAAAACATGTTGCTATAAACACTGCCTCAGCATCTGTATTTCCTTCAATAATTGACATTGCCCTTGCAAACATTAGTTTTAAATTTGCAGACCCTACCTTAAAACCTAATCTTTCTTCAACTTCATCAATATATGATAAATCGACTTCTGGAAAAACTAACTCTCCTCCAACACTTTTAGCCGCTTTTTCTATTTCACGATAAACTCCACTCCATTCTGCACCGCATGTTAATAATGCAATCTTTACCATAATTTACACCTTCATAATTCATTAAAGTATAATGATTGTTTATTAATTATGTTAGTTTTTAATATTTATATGGAAAATTTTTTATCAATTCTAACATTTCATTTTCAGATATATATTCCTTTGTGCCTATAATTAAACTTGGTTTTTTCAATATTTTACCAAACAATATTAAAGGACATCTATTTTTTACAGCAACATCAACAACTTTTTTATATTCTTCCTTTGGAACTGAAATTATGTAAGTTCCCAAGTATCTTGTAGCTCTTGGATATGGAATAGAATATATATTTGCCCCTTTCTTTGATTTAATTAACATTTCCAATAGGTTACCTAACCATCCTCCTCTTGAAGCATCTTTACATGCATTTATTTTAATATTTTTATTTAAAATTTCTAAGTATGTATCAAATTTCTTCTTCGCTTTATAAATTCTCTCTCCAACATCTCCCTCTACAGGATCTCCAAGCATAACTAACAGATCTCCCTCTTTTGCTCCACTGTCTCTTATTATTAAATCATCTTTAATTAATTCTCCAAAGACTGCCACTGAAATACAGGATTCTAACTCTTCAATTGTCTGAGTATTTCCTCCAATTATTGGAATATTTAAGCCAACACTCTGCTTTCTTAACCCATTAACAGCATATTTTATCTCATCCTCATTTTTAGCTTGAATAACATTTAATGCAAATTTTGGCTTAGCACCCATTGCCACTACATCGCACGCAGTGTGAATTAATGCTGTTTTACTACCTAATTTTAGAGGATATGGCCCTTCCATATTTAAAACAAAATTATTTACTACTATAGCGTCATCTCCTGCTCTAATTCCACATTTTAAATCTTCAACTAAGTTATCAAAGTGCCAAAATGCTTTTCTTGGATAATTTGTTTCTAATATGTGATTTATAGCAATCTTTAACTCATATTCTAAATTTTCCATAATCACACCAAATTTTTAGTTTCTATTAACTCATCAATCTCTAAATATAATCCAAATATTTTATCAAATATTTTATTATTCATTTCTTAACGCCTTTATTGGGTCTAAATTTGCCGCTTTATATGCAGGATATAACGCAGAGATTAAAGAAGTTAAAATTCCAAATATAATTCCAATTATCATATAAACTATTGCATAATAAGATAGTGATGTTTTTAACAAATAATGAACAACCAAATAACCAAAGAATAAACTCAAAAATGCTCCTATTAAAGAACCAATAATCCCCAAAATTAATGCCTCATACAAGAACAATAATATAATGTCTCTTTTTGAAGCTCCCATACTTCTCATTACTCCAATTTCTTTTGTTCTTTCAACAACACTCATTAACATAACATTTCCAATTCCAATTCCAGCAACTAATAAAGAAATAGCTCCAATGCCCATTAAAAAGTAAGAAACTTTATTTATAACATCATTAATCTTGTTAATTATTGAATTTAAAGATAAAATGATATATTTTTTCTCCTTCCTATTTAGGATTTTTTCAGTTTCATTTTTGATTTTATTTATATCATTTATATTTTTGACATATAACATAACTCTT
>JALVUY010000066.1 GCA_027023665.1 Methanocaldococcaceae archaeon | reverse complement strand
GAGATAGACAATATTTATTTAGGAGATAGTTTAGTTTTAATGAAAGACATTCCAGATGATAGTATTGATCTAATTGTTACAGATCCTCCTTATGGAATTAACTTTAAAGGTAAAAAGAATAACTACAATAGAAAATATGAGAATGTTTTAGAAGGTTACAATGAGATTCCCAAAGAAAAATATTACGAATTTTCTTATAATTGGATGAAAGAGGCATATAGAATATTAAAACCAACTGGGAGTATGTATGTATTTTCTGGTTGGACAAATTTAAAGGATGTTCTCAATGCATTGGATGATGTAGGATTTATAACAATAAACCACATTATTTGGAAATATCAATTTGGAGTTTTTACAAAAAGGAAATTTGTTACATCCCACTACCACATTTTATTTGTTGTTAAAGATGAAAAAAGATACAAATTTAATAAAATAGAACATTATCCAGAAGATGTTTGGATAATAAATAGGGAGTATTGGAGAGGTAAAGTTAAAACTCCAACAAAATTGCCTACTGAATTAGTTAAAAAAATTATTCTATATGGAAGTGATGAAGGAGATATAGTTTTTGATCCCTTCCTTGGGTCTGGACAGGTTTGTGTTGTTGCAAAAATGCTAAATAGACATTATTTAGGTTTTGAAATAGTTAAAGAATATTATGAATTTGCAAAAAAGAGATTAGAAGAAATTGAAAGGCAAAAAGAGAATGGATTAATAAAGTGGATTAATAAGAGTAATACTATAAAAAAATAAAGTAAATGGTGTCATAATGGATAGTAATACAATAGAAGAATTTTTAAAGGATTTAGTTAAAAGAATATGTGAGATTGGAAAAGAATATCAATTAAAACCAGATTTACGTGAAGTTGAACCATTTCAACATTTTTTAGATAAAAATGGAGAAATAAATTATTCTGATTTAGATAGAAGAGATGGAAAATTTACGAGGAGAGAAATTTTAGCAAGATATTTGGTGTTAATGGTCGTTTTAGATCAGGGACCAGATATTATAGGAGTTAGAAAACTGCTAAATGGTGTTATAACTAACCTTTATAGAGAAGAAATAAGAATTCTTCATAGACCATTAGATTTTTTTAAAGAGTTGGGAATATCAATTGATATTTTAATTGAACAACATGAATCGGTTAAAAAAATAAGAGCAGAAACATGGGGGTCTTCCCGATGTAGAGAAAGATAGACAATTATAGACATTTAAGATAGCGTCCATTAAAATTGACGGAATAGACTACATCGGGATTGGGCGTCATGAGTTTCAGCTCCCCTCTGGGTTCATCGGGGAGCATATCATCAACCTCCGCCCCAGACACGGGGACCCCAACTCCGCCTAAGAGTTTTTTAACCAATTTAACTCCTCTTTTAAAGATGTTAAATGAACCAACTAACTGTCTATTAAATTCTCTCTTACAATTCGGACAATAAACAACCTGCCCCTCTTGGGACTCCATTTTACTCCCGCATACGGGACAGGTTTTTGATGTGTAGTGTGGATTTACATAAAAAACGATACTCTTATACTCTAACTGTCTAACGATTCTCTTCCAATTCGTTCTATCTAATTCTCTATGAAATTTCGAATTTTTATCATACATATTGAATTTATTTAGGTCTTCGAAGATAAAAATAGCACTATGGAATAAACGAGACAGTTGGGTTGTAAGTTTATTGATAAAATCCTTAACTCGATTTTTTCTCCTATTTATGTATTTTTCCAATAGCTTCCCTATTCGTTTAGGAGATTTTTTATAAATTGATTTCAACTTATCAATGATAATATCATAAACCACTTTAATTCTATGGAGTTCGGATAAATAAACTCTAATCCATCCTTCTAAAGGATGATATATATCGAGAGATTTTAGATTGCTATCAACTCCGACAATTATTTCTCTATTCGAATGGTCTAAAGATTGTTTAAAGGTTAGATAAGCAGAGTTCTCCTTCAAAATGATTTCTCCAATCTCCCAATCTTTAACCTTATCGAAAAACCATTCATCTTTAATGTTTAAAATTAAATATTCCTTTCTCGGTTTAATAGTAATTTTAATTTCTCCTTTTTCTTTATTGTATTTTATTAAAGTAGTTTTAACTCTAATGAATGGTCTTTTAAATATCGGCTTAGTTCTTTTTCTTAATCCCTTTAAATAATTGGATTTCCAACTATCTATTGTTGAATATGCCACTTTAATAGCCGCATCGACATAATGGGAAGCATAATTCCAACCGTTTAATAAAGTATTTCTCAAAAATCTTTTAAATTCTTTATCTTTAGAAATTTCTGGGATTAATCGAACAGTTGAGTAGTATTTAAATTTATTTCCAACTTTATACCGATGTTTAACTACTTTTTCTTTCCATTGGATATTATTCCAGATAATATCAACTGCCTTTTGAGAGATATTTAAAAAATCGAATAGAAAATTATTTAAATCATAATTGTGATTTATCTTATATGTCAATACTATTTCGTTAGGGAGTTTTTTTCTCATTACTTCTCCCTCACAATTTCTTTAACGGTTTTTGTAAGTTTTTTATATTTGTGAGAACGCATTCCATAAAGTTTCCCCGCAAAGTGAGATATTATTGTTATCAAATCCTCAACCAACTCTTCTCGTGGTGTTTTATGTCGTTTATTTATAACTATAATTTCAGTTCCGTAGGATTTAAAAAATTCTTTTAAAGTTTCAAATCCAAATCTTGTTAATCTATCTGGATAAGCAATTATTACTTTCTCAACCTCACGATTTATAACAATTTTTAGGAGTTTTTTATAGTTTTTTCTTTTTTCGTTTAAACCACTACCTATATCTTTTAGTATTTGAATGTTCCAACCGTTTTCTTCTGCATAAGATTTTATTAGTTGTATCTGCTCCTTTAAATTTTCTTTTTGAGTGTTAGATGAAACTCTCGCATAGCCGATTATTCTTCTTTGTTTATCATCTTTTATACCTAAAATTCGTTTTATTTCACTCTCTGGAACTCTTCTCATTCCCCCTACTGTTCGAATACATTTAATTTTCCCAGCTTTATCCCATCGTTGTAATGTTCTAACTGAAACTCCTAAAATTTCTCCCGCCTCTTTTAATGTATAGTGTCGTTCCATAACCATCAATGTCTATATTTGTCTATCTATTATTTAACAGTTTCGAAAGGCAAAATTGAACAATACTAATCCTTCAAAGTATAATTTATTCTTTGCACAATCACAAAGAGGTATTGTTCCGATTAAACAGGTTTTAGATTATTCAATACATAGATGGGGCACTCCTTTGGCTATGTATTTACTATTAGAAAAAGATTTGGAGAAAGAAAATAAACAGTCAATAGAACCTCTTATTGAATATTTAGAAAGTTATGATTCAGCTGAGTTAATGGCGAGAGGTTTAAAAGATAATGAAAGATATGGATTAGGAAGTGCTATAGGAGATAAAGCGTGCCATTTATTTGCGAAATTGTATGTAAATAGATTAAATCTTAAAAAAAGGAGTGATACTGGTTGTACTGGAATTTCTTATGAGGTCCCATTTGATAGTAATGCGGGTAGAGTTTTATTTAGATGTGGATTTTTAACTAAAATAGGTACTATTAAAGATTATAAAAAATGGGATGTAATACAAAAAGGAAGAGGTAAAGGTAAAAAAGATTATATTCGAGTTACAAATTTAAGAGGTAAAAAAATTTCAATTAATGATGAAAATCTAAAACAAGAATATGATGACTTAGTTATTAACTATTTAAAAATAAATAAAAGACCTCCAAGAAATATAG
>JALVUY010000065.1 GCA_027023665.1 Methanocaldococcaceae archaeon | reverse complement strand
CCAATACTCATTAATATTGTAAGGAATAGAATTGATTTTTTCCATTTTCTTAATTATCAAATCTTTACTTTTTAGAAGATATTCTATCATAACAAATCCCTCAATAAAAATAAAATTAATAAATTTAAATTTAAATAAAGTAAATTTTAAATCTTTAATTAACCTTCAATAGTACCATATCCTATTAATCTCCATCTTGAGCCAACTCTTCTACTTATAGCCACTCTATCTCCTATATCTGCACATATTGGTATTTTTAATTTTATATCTGCTATATCTCCTCTTGCTGATGTTATAACTCCTGCAGTTGTAGCAGTTCCAATATTCAGCATTAAAACCTCTCCTGTTCTTAATGGCTCAATTTTTAACTCTTCCTTAGTACCAACGACTCTCTCTAATAAATTAGCCTTTATAGTAATTTTTTCCCTTATTGGAGGGAGTGTTCCTGGCAAGCCAACAACACTTCCAGTTAATGCGTCTGACTTTGTTAAGTATGGATCTAATGTTGTCCCAACCCCAATTAAACCTCCCGGATGAGCTTTTTTAAGTATTGTATTTCCAGCAGCTAATGAGACAATTTTAGTAGTTAATGGTTTCCAAAATGTTTTATTTCCTTCTGTTACTTTAATTCCAGGTCTAATTTCAATTTCATCTCCTACTTTGAAAGTACCTTGTATTATAGCCCCACCTAAAACTCCTCCTTTTAAATCTTTAATTTCAGTTCCTGGCTTATTTATATCGAAACTTCTTGCAACATACATTCTTGGTGTAGCGTTAGGATCTCTTTCAGGTGTAGGAATAAAATCTTGTATTGCTTTTAATAAAACATCAATATTTGCTTCGTGGTGGGCAGAGATTGGGATTATTGGAGCATTTTCAGCAATAGTTCCCTTAACAAATTCTTTTATTTGCTCATAATTTTCTTCTGCCTGTTTTTCATCAACTAAGTCAATTTTATTTTGAACGATAATAATTTTATCAATTCCTAAGATTTCCAAAGCCATTAAATGCTCTTTTGTTTGAGGTTGTGGACATGGTTCATTGGCGGCTATAACCAAAATTGCCCCATCCATTAGTGAGGCTCCTGATAACATCGTAGCCATTAATGTTTCATGCCCTGGAGAATCTACAAATGAAACTCTCCTTAAAAATTCAGTTTCAACTAAACAGTTTGGACATCTTGATTTAGTTGTATAAGTTCCACATTGAGGACATCTTCTAATTTCACAATCAGCATATCCCAACCTAATTGATATCCCTCTTCTTAACTCTTCACTATGCCTGTCAGTCCAAACTCCAGTTAATGCCTTTGTTAAACTTGTTTTTCCGTGATCAACATGACCAACCATTCCAATATTTACTTCTGCCTGTTTAGATTGTTTTTTCTTTGCCATAATTATCCCCCATGTTAATTAAATTAATTTATTGAAATAATCTTAACAACTAATAAAGATTAATAATGTGTAAATATTAGGTTTTATTTATGACTTTAACGATATTTTAAAACATTATAGTGTTTCCACATTATTTATATTTAATGTTGCAAAAAATAGTATTAAAGATAAAAATGAATTTACAGAGATTCATTTAAAAACCAACTATGAAAAATAAAAATAATTAAATTATGCTAATTTTAACATTTATTCACTTTGCTCTCCACCTTCTAATCCTAACAATTCAGGAATTGATTTTTCTCCATATTCAACAACTTTACAGTTAATTTGAACGATATCTGGGGCTATTGTATTTCCTCTTACTGTTTTTCTTCTTCTTTCTCCTTTTCTTTTTGGTCTAAATCCTGGTGGAGCACTTAATAAGACTCTAACTTTTCTACTTCCGTGGATATCAGGTCTCATTGGAAATCCACTTGAATCAGAACCTCCAGTTATTTCTAATTTGTATCCTTCTAACCCTAAGATACTACCGTCAAATGTTTCTCCTATTCTTTTTCCAACTAATGGAGTGTTATCTGCCTCTATTTGATAACATCTACCTGTTTTTGGATCTGCAACAACAAACTTTGCTGTAGGCATTGTAATTACCTCCTTTATGTTGTTTTATTTAATTTTTTATTTTTGTAGTATATTGAATTATTCAGTTATTTAGTTTTTTAAATTTAATTTTTTAATAACTCAATAAAACAGATTAAATTTTAAATTTTTTTATTTTTGGTTTTTGAATTGATTATCCCCCTATGCCTCACCAGTTTCATCATTTAACTACCCCTTTGGGGTTAAAGGGGTAGAATATCCACTGGATCATCGACGAGTCCCAACTCCTATATAGTGGAGTCAGGACAATAGACATAACATTTATTGAAATCATTGTTTTAAATAATTTTTGGTTTTAGACTTTAAATACTATCGAAATTATGTAATATAAAATTATAAGTATGGCTACTGCTAAAAACATATATTGAGTTCTTAACATTCTTTTTCTTCTTTGCATATACTCCATTCTACATTTTTCTGAACAAAAAACTTGGTCTGGAGGAATTGAGATACCACAATTTAAACAGTGTCTATGCTTTGGAATTTCCATAATTATCCCTCTATTATTGTACCATTTATTATTCCTTTACTAACATTTAAAAGCTCTTCAGGTGTTCCTTTAACAACCACTACTTTTAATTTAGCTCTTTCAATAATTTTAGCCGCTAATAAATCAATAACTGATGATGATCCTGCCTCTAATGAAAATGATAAGGCTAAATCAACGAGTTGTTTTGCAGAAATTTTATCAAATTTTTTTGCATCTTTATATTTATTAGGATCTTTGTTATAGACACCATCTACATTTGTTCCTATAACTAATAGATCAGCGTTTATAAACTCTGCCAATGAGGCGGAAACAGCATCAGTAGTATGACCCGGATGAGTTCCACCCATAACTGGAATCTTTCCTAAATTTAAAATTAATTCTGCCTCTTCAAAAGATGTTGGAACTTTTTTTATACTATAGTCTCCTAATGCTGAAATTAAAATCATTGCGTTCATTCTCGTAGCCATTATTCCAATTTCATCGCAAAAACTATTATTAGCTTTAAGTTCTCTTGCTATACTTATATATTCTCTTGCTGTCTTTCCTCCTCCAACAACTATCGCTATTTCATGCCCTTCATCTTTTATCTTTTTAAAAACATCTGCATATTCTTTAATCTTTTTAGCATTCGCTCCTTCCTTTGGCATTATAACTGAACCACCCAAATCAAAAACTATCCTCATCATATCACCAAAAGTATATAATGAGTATTTTTGCTAATAAAAACAAAACATACTTGGTATATAAAATTAATCTTATCAGACCTTTTATTTCTACCTTCTACTAATTATTTTATAATATATTTAAATATTTGGATTAATATCCACAAAAAATAAAAAGGTGTAATATAATTATAATATTACTGTAAAGTTACCACCTACTAACCTAGAGTCAACTTGATATCCGAGCCAAACTCTTTGGCAACTTTCTCATACATTTAGCAATAGATCTACATACTCTCTCTGCTCCTGCCTTCTTCAATATATTCTCAAATGGTGCTACTGGTAACTCTCCCATTAATCTCTTTTTAGGCCTTTACATTTTTAGTTTTTATAATAGGAGTATATATATTTTTCTCCTATGTTTTTTTAAGAATTATAGTGAGTTCGTTTTTAGTATTTGCCTTTAAATTAATTATTTTATATATTTTTTTATTATCATATTTATTTAAAATACTTATATCTTTTTCTAATTTTTCTTTAATTGTTCTATATTTTCTTGCCTTTAATGTATGAATTATATATTTATC
>JALVUY010000064.1 GCA_027023665.1 Methanocaldococcaceae archaeon | reverse complement strand
ATATTAATATATTCTTAAAAAATTTTCCAAGCAAATTATCACCTACAAGTAAGGTGAATAGGTATTTTAAATTATACAATATTTAACAATAAATAAATTAACCTATCTCCAGAATAATTTTTTAATTTTATCAATAAAACTCTCTTTCTTTTTAATTTTAAAGTCTATTTCAAAATCTATTGGAACCCCTGCTATTATTGACGCTAATTTCATATATGCTAAAGATGCAGGAGAGTTTGGTCTATATTCAACAACGCTCATATTTTTCAATGCTCCCGCTCTAACATTTTCATCCTCAGGAACTTCAACTAAAACTTTTCCTTTTATCAACATCTCTATCTCTTCTTTACCCATCTCCCCAAAGTCTCTACCAACTCTATTTAAAACTATTCCCATTAAAGGAGTCCCAGCCATTTCAGCACTTTCTTTTAATCTAACAGCGTCAATAATTGAAAACATTTCAGGAGTAACAACAAGTAAAAGTTTGTCTGCAACAGCAAGATGAGTAGCCATCTCTCTATTTAACCCAGCAGGAGCATCTATAATTATATATTCAAATTCATCCTCTACTTCATTTATAACTTCTGGAAGTAAGTCAATATCTGACTTCTTATAACCTTCTAAAGATAAACTTGTTGGTAAGACATAAACTCCTGTTCTATGTTTATAAATAGCCTCTTTTATATCTGCCTCTCCACTCAACACTTCGTGTAATGATGGTTTTTTCTTCTCCATATTAAATAAAATTCCCAAATTAGCCATTGATATATCTCCATCAACTACTAAAACTTTTTTTCCTAATTTAGCAAGAGCTACAGCCAATGATGCAGAAGTCGTAGTTTTTCCCACTCCTCCTTTACCAGATGCTATGGTAATTATCATACATATCACATTATAATTCTTAATTCCACTCTTTTTATAAATAAAGGTTCTACTTTTTAATAGCTCATCTCTAACATATATGAAAACTTTCAAAGCCTTCAGTAAAAAATGAAAATAACCGAAAAGTTTAAATAAAGGATTTTATATCATTATTTATCGAAAATCTATTTTGAGGTGATATAATGGGAGAGTTACCAGTAGCACCATTTGAAAGAATATTGAAGAAGGCAGGAGCAGAGAGAGTAAGTAGAGCTGCTGCAGAATACTTAGCAGAGGCAGTTGAAGAAATTGCTTTAGAAATCGCTAAAGAAGCTGTTGAATTAGCAAAACATGCTAAGAGAAAAACCGTTAAAGTTGAAGACATTAAGTTGGCTTTAAAGCAGTAAATTCTTCAAATTTTTACTTTTAATTTTTTTAATTAAATAATTTAATATTTTAGTTATTTTTATAACTTTTGTTTGCTTTATGTTATGTTGTTATTTAGTTGTTATTTATGCTTTAATTAATATTTTCATTCATTAAATATTTTCATTAAATATTTGATTTTGAAACCTTAGCCCTGGTGGTGTAGGGGATATCATAGGGGACTTCGGATCCCCTGACCCGGGTTCAAATCCCGGCCAGGGCTTCATTTAATTTTTTGTAAAAAGCAAAGATGATGAGATAATGCTTAAACTGGTAGTTTCCATAATTGTCATACTTGTATTGGCATTACTTATTAAAAAAAGTAAGTGTTTAGACGATAAGGGAATTATAGGCTCATCTATTATGGGGTTTATATTACTTTATTTCTGTGGATTTAAATATTTAATTTTGTTATTATCTTTTTTTGTATTAGGAGTTATAGTTAGTAAAGTAGGATATGAAAAAAAGAAAGATAAAAACATATATGAAAGTTGTAGAAGTTTAAAGAATGTTTTAGCAAATGGTTTAATCCCGGTAATATTTGCTATTTTAATCGTTTTAAGTTTTAAATGGGCATTATTTGGTTACATATCTTCAATTGCCGCTGCAACTTCAGACACTTTTTCTTCAGAGTTGGGAGTATTATCTAATGAAAATCCAAGATTAATAACTACATTTGAAGTCGTTGAAAAAGGTACTGATGGAGCAATAACAATATTTGGATTGTTATCTGGAATATTAGGAGCTTTTTTAATTGGAGTTATTGGTTATATATTTTTTGGAGATTTAAGAATTATCTTATGTTCTACTATTGGAGGAATTTCTGGGAATTTGGTAGATAGTCTCGTTGGGGCGTTATTCGAAAGAAGGGGAATATTAAACAATGAACATGTTAATTTAATTGCTACAGTTGTTGGGGGAATTGTGGGGATATTTGTAGCTATGATATTATAAATTAATAATTTAATCAAACCCATAAATAACTAAATCCACTAATAACCGAAAAATTTATATATAACTTCTGTAATTTAACTAATACTGCAAACGAGCCTCGGTGGCTCAGCCTGGTAGAGCGCCTGACTTGTAATCAGGTGGTCGGGGGTTCAAATCCCCCCCGGGGCTCCATTTTTTGTTAGTGGGCCTGTGGGGTAGCCTGGTCTATCCTTTGGGATTTGGGATCCTGAGACCCCAGTTCAAATCTGGGCAGGCCCACCACTTAGTGTCCGGCGGTAGTTCAGCCTGGTAGAACGGCGGACTGTAGATCCGCATGTCGCTGGTTCAAATCCGGCCCGCCGGACCATCTTCAATACCTTTGTAAGGTTCAACCAAAAAGTATATATAGGAGAAATACAATATGTTTGGAACGCACACGAGCTAAGGGCTAAAGAGGGCCCGTAGCTCAGTCTGGCAGAGCGCCTGGCTTTTAACCAGGTGGTCGAGGGTTCAAATCCCTTCGGGCCCGCCATTTCATTTGGTACGGCGGTCATAGCGGGGGGGCCACACCCGAACCCATTCCGAACTCGGAAGTTAAGCCCCCCAGCGATGCCCCGAGTACTGCCATCTGGCGGGAAAGGGGCGACGCCGCCGGCCTCTTTTTATTCATTATTATTGAATGCTTTGTTAGGTTATCCTTGGCATTATTATGCCCTGGTGGTGTAGCCCGGCCTATCATACGGGACTGTCACTCCCGTGACTCGGGTTCAAATCCCGGCCAGGGCGCCATTTTTTATTTTAGACAAATTAATTGATAAATTTAAATATTCTTAATATTTTAATTAAATTTTAAGTCTTTAAAAGTTTTAAATGTGAGTAATATGGAAGAAGAATTTTATAAGATTATAAAAGGAGTAGGGATTATAAAAAATATTATTAAAATGATCTATTTATCAAATAAAAATAAGGATATATTTTCAAAGCCATCCAAAACTAAGCCAATTCAATTAGTTGAGTGTATTGGTTGTGGACTCTGTGTAAGCAAATGTCCGACCAATGCTATAAAAATATTTGATTTTAGAGAGACAATATGCTCTGTTTGTGGAACTTGCTTAGAAATATGCCCCAATAACGCTATAATAAAAGATAGATTTACAATAGATGAAAGTAAATGCACGAAATGTGGTGTATGTGCATTATTTTGTCCCATTCCAATAATCAAAAAAGAAATTCCAAAACCAAAGACACCAGTAATTTTAAAAGATAGATGTAACAGTTGTGGTTTATGTGATTGTGAAGCCATTGATGTATTAAATAAAGAAATTGATCCAGAAAAATGCAAACTATGTTTAAAATGCATTGATAGATGTCCTTTACAGGCAATTTTAACGCCAGATGAGTATGTAAATTCTCTAATTATAAAGGTAGATATTGACAGTTGTATATTCTGTAGAGAATGTGAAGAAGTCTGTCCAATTAGGGGAAATAATGAGCATAGAGAAGGCTAAAGAAGATTTTAGATATTTAATAAATAGGGGATATAAAAAAGATGTTGCATTAAATTTTGTTGCTAATCATTACAAGTTGAGTAAAGAAGATAGACTCAGAATTATTAGAACTACTCACACGGATGAGGAGATTAAAATAACAAAAAGTAAATTAAAAAGATTATCTGATATAAAAGGGAAAACACTATATATTGATGGATTTAATGTCCTTATAGGTTTAGAGGCTTTAATTAAAGGAAATAAAGTTGTTTTGTGTGATGATAATATATATAGGGACTTTGAAAAAGTTTATGGTAAATATAAGATAAACGAATACTCCATTAAAGCAATATCGTTATTATTAAAAATTCTTAAAGAGTATGATATAAAGCCAATAATTTATTTAGATGCCCAAGTGTCAAAAAGTGGGATGTTAGCAAAAAATATTAGAGAAAAAATGAAAGATTATAATATAGTTGGAGAAGCCCATTGTGTTAAAAACTGTGACTATAATCTTAAAAATAAAGAAATAGTGGCAACATCAGATAGTGTAATAATTAAAAGTAAGAATGTTAAATATATAGTGGATTTAGTAGCAGAGGCTATCGAATATTTAAAAAATCAGAAAAGGGGAGAAAATGAAAATTGGAATAATGAGTGATACTCACGACTATCTACCTAACATAAGAAAGGCAATAGAGATATTTAACAAGGAAAATGTTGAGACAGTAATACACTGTGGAGATTTTGTTAGTTTGTTTGTTATAAAGGAGTTTGAAAATTTAGATGCCAATATAATAGCCACCTATGGAAATAACGATGGAGAGAGATGTAAATTAAAAGAATGGTTAAAAGAGATTAATGAAGATAATATTATTGATGATTTTGTATCAATTGAAATTGACGACCTAAGATTTTTTATAACTCATGGACATCATAAATCTGTCTTAGATTTGGCTATAAACTCTGGTTTGTATGATGTTGTTATTTATGGGCATACCCACGAAAGAGTTTTTAAGGAGGTTAATAATGTTTTAGTTATAAATCCTGGAGAGTGCTGTGGATATTTAACAGGTATTGCCACAATTGGAATTTTAGATACAGAGAAAAAAGAATATAGAGAAATAATAATAGAATAATAAAGTTAAAAAATTAAAAATAAAAATATAGGTGAAAATGATGGTTAAAGTTCTGTTAATAGGAGGAGGAGCAAGAGAGAGTGCTATAGCACACGCACTAAAAAAGAATGATGAAGTTAAATTATACACTTTAATGAAAAATAAAAACCCGGGAATTGCAAGATTATCAGAAGAAATTAAACTAGCAAAAGAAACTGATTTAAATGAAGTTAAATCATTTGCTGAAAAAGTCAATCCTGATTTAGCAGTTGTAGGTCCAGAAGCTCCATTAGAGGCAGGAGTTGTTGACCTATTAGAAGATATGGGTATTCCAACTGTTGGCCCAAAAAAAGTAGCGGCTCAAATAGAAACAAACAAAGAATTTATGAGAAATTTATTAAAAAAATACAATATAAAAGGTTCTTTAATGTTTAAAGCTTTTGAAGAGTATGAAGAAGAGTTAGAGAGTTTTATAGATGAACTTACTGAAAAAGGAATAAAGGCTGTTGTTAAACCTGTAGGATTGACTGGAGGAAAAGGAGTTAAAGTAGTTGGAGAGCAATTAAAAGACAATGAAGAGGCAAAAAAATATGCTAAAGAGATTTTTGAGACTGGATTAGGAGGAGGAAGAGTTTTAATTGAAGAAAAATTAGAGGGAGTTGAATTTACATTGCACGGATTTGTTGATATTGACAGTATAAAATTCACACCATTTGTTCAAGATCATCCACATGCATTGGAGGGAGATAAAGGTAGTATAACTGGAGGTATGGGTTCTTACTCATGCCCAGATCATAATTTACCATTCATGACTGAGGAAGATGTAAAATTGGCAAAAGAGATTATGGAAGAAACTGTTAAGGCATTAAAAGAAGAAGTTGGTGGATACAAAGGAATTCTATATGGACAGTTTATGCTAACTAAGGATGGGCCTAAGATTATTGAATATAACGCAAGATTTGGAGACCCTGAGGCAATGAATATATTGGCAATATTAAAAAACGACTTCTTAGAAATTTGTGATGCAATAGTTAATCAAAAACTCAAAAATGTAGATGTTGAGTTTGAAAATAAAGCAACTGTTTGTAAGTACGTAGTTCCTAAGGGTTATCCAGATAATCCAATTAAAGGAGAACCAATAACAGTAGATGAAGATTCAATTAAAAAGTTAGGGGCAATATTACACTATGCATCAGTTAATGAGGAAAATGGAACTATATATATGACAGGTTCAAGAGCTGTTGCTGTCGTAGGAGTTGCTGATACAATTGAAAAGGCTGAAAAAATTGCAGAAGAGGCAACAAAGTATATTAAAGGAGAAGTATATCACAGAAGCGATATAGGTAAAAAAGAGTTAATTAAGAAGAGAATTGAAACTATGAGACAGTTGAGAGGATTCTAACTTTAATTTTCTAATTTTTGCTGATTATTTTTGAATAGATTCTATTATCATATATCCAATCCTTAATATTATCTATAAAGTTTGGGATATTCTTAGTTCCTATTTTTTCTTTTAATTTTTTTAAGGCATCTTTTTTCTTCATATCTCCTGTTAATAATACTTTTGGAGATATGTTTTCTATACCTCCTCTTTTATACTTCTCAAGCATTGAAAGAACTATATCTTTAATATCCTCCCCATATTTGCTTATCTTATAAAGATGCTTATTTATGAAGTAATTTACTCTATCATTTCTTGTCAATAATGGTGCATCGAATACGAGATGAGCAATAATATCGAAACTATCCACATCATCCATGCTCTCAAGTTCCCTTATAAATTCTATGTCGATATTTTTCTTTCTGAGTTTGTTTAAAAACTCCTTTCTTTTTTTGTCATTTACCCAAACATTTTTTAAGTCTTCTAATGTGTGAATTTCTTTTATAATATTATCTCTTGCATATTTTTTATATTCTGCAAATGATATACTGTTCCCGTCAAGTTCAATCTCTATCTCTTCTGCTATTTCAACAGGAATTCCCTTTACTATTATTTTTCTTGGTTTTCTATTTATTGGTTTTATTTCAAATATATAACATTCTGCATCATTCTTATTGTTTGGATTTACCTTTCTTTTTAGTGGGGTGTAGTTATCCTTTGAAATAACTAAATTTAATAATGGATTTGACGGCAATTCTTTTAATTCAAAGTATCCATATTTGTCCGTGTAGGTTTCTTTTTCAAACCTTCCAATTTTTATTTTTACTCTTGCATCAAACACTGGTTCTTTGGTTTCTTTGTCTATTACATAACCCTTTATCACTTTATCATAAGGTTCTTTTGGAATCTCTTCAACTTTCAATTTTGGAGGTTTTGGAATGTCCCATTCGTCTATTAACCTTGTAGCATTTGTAAAATCAATTATTCTAAAAAATCCTTTATTATTTGCTAATCTTGACCCTCTTCCAATAATTTGTTTAAAAAGTACTCTTGAACTTATATATCTCATAAAAACAATGTTTTTAACATGTGGAATGTCTATTCCCGTTGATAATAAATCTACTGTTGTTGCTACTAATGGATATTTCCTCTCACTGTCTCTAAATTTTTCTAAGTCATCTTTATCCTCATAAACTATTTTTGTTGCAAATTCTTCATTGTTCGTGAGTTCATTTAAAATATCTTTTACCATTTCTGCATGCTCAGTATCTACACAAAAGATTATAGTTTTTGCTTCTTCTCCAGTTTTTTTAAGAACATCTAAGAGTTTTTCACACATTTTTCTTGTCCTATCTGGTAGGCAAATTTTTCTTTCAAATTCAGAAGGTAGATAAATATCCTTTAACTCTTCTGGTTGTATTTCATCATCATAAATTATCTCTTCTGCCTGAGAAATATTTACTCCTTCAATATCCACATTTGTTAAGATTTTGTATATTTTATAGGGAACGAGATAACCGTCTTCTATCGCCTGTGCCATTGAGTATTCAAATACTGGTTCTCCAAAGTATTCATAAACATCAATGTTATCTTCCCTTCTTGGTGTAGCAGTCATTCCTAAATGATATGCATCTTTAAAATGCTCTACTATCTCCCCCCAGTTTCCATATCTTGACCTGTGGCACTCGTCTATAATGATTAAATCAAAAAAATCATTAGGTATTTGCTTATAAAAATCGTCAGTGTAGAGTGTTTGATATGTTGCAAAGTAAATTTGTCTATTCTTATTAAAATTTTTGGAAATTATTTTAAATCTTGCATCTTTAAATGGTTCATAGGCATCATACGCCTGGTCTCTTAAAAATACCCTATCTGTTAAAAATAAAACCCTTGAAATAAATCCGCTTTTTATTAACTTCCAAACAATTTGAAAGGATGTGAAGGTTTTTCCAGTTCCTGTAGCCATTGTTAATAAGATTCTTTTTTGTCCTTTTAGCATTGCCTCTATGACTCTTTTTATAGCCGTTTCCTGATAACTTCTTAATTTTTTATTTGGGTCTAAATAGTAGGGATATTCTAAGGGGGATAAGTTTTTGTTTTCTAATCCTTTCCACTCTTTGTATATTTGGTAGATTTCTTTTGGAGATAGAAAGTTATCAACCCTTTCCGTTTTTGGGATTCTTCTATCGTAAATTATTATTTCCCTTCCATTTGTTGCATAGGCTATTGGGACATCTAATCTTTTTGCGTAGTCAATCGCTTGGGAAAGCCCCTTCTCTGCAGGAATGTCTTCCTTTTTTACCTCTATAACTCCAACTATAACATTATTAACTTTTAAAACAATGTCTGCAAATTTATTTGGTGATTTTATTATTTCGTATCCCTCCCCCTTTACATAAAACCTATCGTTTTTTATTTTATATTCTCTAATTATATTTTCTTCTCTCCATCCCACCCGTTCTAATTTTGGAATGACTAATTTTTCTCTTGTGTCTGCCTCACTTAAGGACATATTATCCCCCATATTTAAGATAAAATCCTTTTTATAGCGTTCCAGATTAAATAGCTTTGTGGCTTTAAAGTTCTTTCTATAGGATTTAAGAATAAAATATTCTTTTTAATTAAAAATTCTCTAATTTTTTTAGATATTTTAACATCTTCAATTATGTAATTTTCCTTAAATAGTGCTAATGCTTTATTTTTCTTTTTTACATATTTTAATAAAGTATTTTAATTTTGAAACTTCTATTTTTAGCATCTCATTTAGAATAGTGTCTAAATCTTTACGCTTCATTTCATCAATTACACTATAGATGCAAATTGATTTTCCACCCACATAAGAATATATTCTTTCTTTTTCTTCATTAGATAGAGTTTTATTTAATATTTCATTAGCTAAGAAGTTCATAAACTTTATATTATTATCAACTCCCCTCTAAATGCTTTATTATTTTTTAATCATAATGAGTCTCTTTTAAATACAATTAATAAAATATAACCATTTTTATACTCAATTGGAAGAATAAAATCTAACTTATAGTTTAGCCCTCTATCTTTTAGTTCTTTGTTTCCATATTCGGTTAATTCTGTAATTGTATCATCGTTAGGTATTTGCCCTTTAATTTGTGTTATTCTTCTACTTTTTTCACTAAAACCAACAATTGTTATAAATATAGGAACTTCTTTTCCATTTAGTTTATTTATTAACTCTGATATCCTATCTTTTTGTTCTTTTGGTTTATTACTCCACCAAGTTTGTTCTTTATATTCAATTATACTGTCTTCGTAATCTAAATATCCAAAATATCCGTAATCTATACTTGATATGTAATTTCTAATTAGAGAATCAAAGAAATAAGAAAACTTAGTATCATCAAGAAACAATTTATAATAGTTTAATATCGTTAAGTAAATCATATCCCTAATGTGTTCTGATTTTTTATATTTGATTAAACATTCTGAAAGTGTCTGATACAAGTTTTTAAAATTGTCTATATCTCCATCAATAGTAATCCTATTGTATATTTTTAAACATCCCAAATCAATACCATCTAAGAAAAATTCTTCTAAAATGTGGCATATTGGAAGTTGTTTATTTTCCAGAATTGTTAATAATATCTCTTCATTTAAATAATTTAGATAATCTTCTCTAAATCTTAACTCACATGTTCTTGATTTAAATCCTGCTAACAATATAAGTTTTACGCCTTCTTTCGAATACCTTTTTCCTGATATAACAATATAATCCTTATCATCGTAACTATCTTTATTATCTATTCCCTTTATATGTCCATGTAATGTTGAACAATACTTTTTAACGATTTTGTAAAGTTCTGATGTTATTTGATTGTAATCCATAAACAACTTATTATAAAATTCTTTTATATCCTTATATGTCTTTTGCTTTAGTTCATTTTTGCTTGTTATTTTAATTATTTCATACTCTTCATCCCCTATTTTGAGAATCTTTCTTTGGTGGTTTATTAATATGTCTCCCTTAATTACATGGTTAATTAAATCATCAGCAAAAATCTCAAATTTTATTTCAAAAAATTTATTTTTTATACTTCTAAGGTAAAAAGTTATATTGCCTAAATCCTCATACTCATCAATATCAAATCCTAAAAATTTCCTAAAATGTTGTGTTTTTTCTCTTTCCCATGCATAAACCAGTATTTTATTACTTTCAATGACTAATTTTATAAATCTTATTAAATTTGCCCGTGTAAGAATGTTAAATATAATACTTATATTCTTACTTTTTTTGGGTTTGCCAACACCATCCAATTTTGAAGTGTGAATAATATATATGCAATTATCTGCAAAAACTATTGATATGTATTTGTTATATCCCTTTCCACTACACGCAATGGCTCTATCAGTAAATTCATCATACAATAAATAGGCTAACTCTTCGTAATTTCCATTTAGATACATTTTTAATATATGTCTTTTCCATTGTTTTGGTAAATTGGTATCATGTATATCATATCCTTCTACAGTAGCTATTTTGCTATCACAATATTTTAAAAATTCTTCTATTTGTTTTTTGACATCATCAGTTATTATCTCCTCATTAAGCTCTATTAATTCTTTATTTTCCTCAGATTTTAACTCAGCAGTATAAAATTTTATTATGTTCATGCCCTCCCCCCAATATTTGAGCATTTGTAGGGTATTATATCAACTCTCCCCTAAATGCT
Organism: Methanocaldococcaceae archaeon; assembly: GCA_027023665.1. Lineage (GTDB taxonomy): Archaea > AGJL01 > Methanococci > Methanococcales > Methanocaldococcaceae > Methanocaldococcus. The sequence continues at coordinate 4,578 of JALVUY010000064.1, read as the reverse complement.
TTATTTAAAATACTCTCTTTTAACTCTTTGAATAGATTCAATTGTTTTTCTTGTAGTTGTTCTAATTGTTTAATTTTTTCACTTAAATTGTCTAAATAGTTTGCTATTTGTTTTTGTTTCTCTATGTCTGGTTTATTATCTTTGTATGGGATTGAGATTAACAAATTGTTAAACACTTCTTTTGAAACATGTGGAATTCCTGAACCAGTTGTATTTTTATTAAGTATTGGGAAATATTGCTTTATAATATAATAAACAAATTTTGGAAATATTTCATTATTTTTAATAATCAGCTTTACCATTGTTGAAGCCAATATTCCCTCAATATCTGAAATAAAAATGTCTCCTGCCTTTGAACCATCCCATATTAAAACTAAATCTCCTGGTTTTACTATTTTTAATTTTTCTTTTTCTTCAGAATATTGTTTTATAATTCCTGTTCTGAAATAATCTGCTGTTAAATAAGGTAAATCACCATTATATTTTTCTGGTTTTAGTGTTTTAGGTTTTTTTCCTTTTTCAGTTTTTATTATTTCTTTTAATTTAACCCATTTCCACCCTTCCCCTTCTTCTGCCTCTTTAAAAATCTTATTTAAAACTGAATTAAATAACTCTTTTGTTTCATTTATTGCTTTTTGTCTTAATTCTATTGCTTTATCTATTTCATTGAAGATTTTTTCAATCTTTTCAACGATTTGTTTTTGTTTTTCTAAATCTGGCTTTCCGTCTTTAAATGGAATTGGAATTAAGAGATTTTTTAAAAAATCTGCTGGAACTCTTTTTTGCCCCACAGAACCCGTAAAGTGTTTTTTTGCTTCTTCTCTTGTTTTTGAAAATCTTAAAAAATACCATACCCATTTTTTACTAATATTTTCGTTTAATCTAATAACATGAAATTCAGTAGAACCGAAACCAATGCCATTTTTTAAATTTTTAGCAATTGCACATTTACCATTCTCCATACATGGCGTTATTTTAGCAAAAATAATATCTCCTTCTTTAAAGTAAGTGTATCCTTTATAAACTTCATTTATATTCTTTGTTTGATATTCTATAATTTCCCCTTTAACATCATCAACCGCATTCATTGGAATAAATGAAACTTCAATATTCTTAGATAATAATTCCTTAACTTCTGATTTTTTTGGATTAATTTTAGCAATATCTCCCAATCTAACCCATTTCCAACCCTCTGGCAACTCATACATAATAATCCCTCTACAACATACTTTTAATCTCCTTTATAATATCCCCAATCTTTAAATCAACCTCTTCAATTTCCTTTAAAATCTCTTCTGGTTCTCTATACTCAATCTCTTCTTTTTTATTTGGATTTTTAGGTGTTAAATCATAATCCCTCTTTTTAATTTCTTCAATGGAAACTATCCAACTATTTTCTGAAATTTCTCTATTTTTAAACTTCTTTAAAGCGTCTTTAAAGTGTTCATCTTTAATTCTATTTTTCTTAGTAAATTTACCCTCTAATTCATAATACCAAATCTCTTTTGTTGGTTGTCCTGTTTTTTCAAAAAATACAATGTTGGTTTTAACCCCTGCACCCATTGAACTAAAAACACCCTGCGGTAGAGAAATAATAGCATAAACATTAAATTTCTCTAATAACTCCTTTCTAATTTCCTTAAACTTCCCTCCACCAAACATTATTTGCCCTTCTGGTAAAATAACTGCCGCTCTTCCACCATCCTTTAATTTTCTCATTATATATTGCAAAGCCAATGCTTCAGTTGCTTGAACTGGATATGGAAAGTTATTTTGAACAATTTTATTTTCCTTTCCTCCAAATGGTGGATTTGTCATAATTATATCATATTTTTCATGTTCAGGGACGTTATGAACATCTTCCATCAATGAATTTCTTCTATAGTAGTTTGGTGTTAAAATGCCGTGTAGTATCATGTTCATAGTTCCCAATAAATAAGGCAGTGGCTTTTTCTCATGCCCGTAAAATGTTTCCCTCTGCAAAATCTCTTCCTCTTGAACAGTAATCTTATCCCCCAACTCATTTTTAATATACTTATATGCCTCAACTAAGAATCCTGCAGAGCCACCAAACGGGTCAAAAATCTTCTCCCCAATTTTTGGCTTTATAATCTTAACTATGAATCTTATAACAGGTCTTGGTGTATAAAACTCCCCACTCCATCCTGCCTCACTACCCATATTCAAAAGCAATTCTTCATATAGTTGAGATAAAACTTGAGTATCCTCAAAATTTCTTGGGTCAATCTTATCTATCTTTTCAATAACATCCAACAAATTATATGGTGATTTCATTTTATTCCCTGAAATCTCCATAAATATTTGAGCAACCTTCTCCCTCTCTGGCGTTCCTCTCAAATTCCTCAAATATGGAAAGAGAATGTTATTTATAAAATGTATTATGGCATTTTCTGGTTTATCTATCTTCTTAAATTCTTCATCAACATCATCAACAAACTCCTTTAAACATTCCTTTGGCTTTCCTATCCAATCCTTTCTTGCCCAATTGCTCCACCTGTATTTTTTGTCTATTACTGGAATATACTCCTCTCCATTCAAAATTGCAATCTCTTCCAACTCCTCCTCAACCCCTTCAAATACCTTTAAAAATAATAGCCATGATAACTGTTCTATATAATCAACAGCACCAGAAGTTCCGTCATCTCTCCTTAAAATATCACATGCTGATTTTATTTCACTCTTTATTAAAGATTCCCTCTTCATTTTATCCCCTTTTGTATTTTTTAAATAATTGAGTATTTAGAACTTAGAGAGATTTTTAAATCTAAATATTGACATAACAAAAAAGGATGATGATTTAATTATTGTTATACAATTGAATAAGGATATAAATTAAGTCATTAAATTACACTGCCTATAACTACTCATTTAAAAAATTTTCTTAGGCATATTAAGTTTTTAAATCTCCATCTTCTGGATTTGTAAAATTCAAGTGCCTATTTGTTATCTTTATCTTAATATATTCTCATAACTAAATTTTTAAAATTTATTTTTAAATTTCAAAGAAAAAATTATCAAATAGTGAGTATTTATTTCCAATCTATTTCCCTCACCAAAAATTATATAACTTTTTTAACTATTTGAATAAATTTTATGCTTTTTTTTATTTTTTATTTTTTACACTTTAATAATCTCTTTATACATTAAATAACATATTAAAACCCCAGAAATTATTGAAGAGCTTAAAATCATCCACATTATTACAATTTGAATTTCAGCAGCATATAAAGGATTAGCTCCACTTAACAGCATACCAACCATTGCTCCTGGAATAAAGATAACTCCAACAGACTTCGTTCTATTCATCTGTGGAATTATTGCTGACTTTACGGCATTTTTTATAAATGGCTTTAAAGCAGTTAATTCCGTAGCTCCTAATGCCAAATATCCCCATAAAATATCTCTTTCAGATTTTACTAAATCTATAATTTTATCTAAGGTTAAATGGATTGTATTCATCGTATTACCAACAACCATTCCCATTAAAGGAATTACATAAATAGGCTCAAATTTAATAACATCAGAAAATACCAATATAATTAATGAAATTATAGTTGTCGTTAAAAAGGTAACAAATAAACTAAGAAAAAGCTTTTTCTTATGCTTTAATTTTATTTCTCTCATTATTAAATATGATGCCACAGTAATCATTACAGAAATCATAAGAAAAGCTCCCATCATTCCTAAAGAAAAAATATAAAGTAAGGCATATCCCAATATAAACAGTTGAATTAAAGCCAATAATGAAACATAAAATATTTTTTTCTCAATACCTAACTTTTCAATGTATGCAATAGCAATAGCAACGATTACAAATGCAAATGCATAGAGTAGTTTTATAAATAATGTCAAAATAATCACCCATCTCTATGGTTAATTATTATCTATTAACATTAACATTAAATTACATTAACATTAATTGTTAAGTAATACTCATAAGTAAATTTAAATAAGCTCTTAATATAAAAAATCTTTTAAGTGACCTATATGAAATGGGAGATTACTTTTAACGGAATTACCTATAGATGTATTAATTGTGCATACTGCTGTTCTTGTGAGGGGTGGAGAATTTATTTAAATTACTTCGATGTTTTAAAACTTAAAGATTACAAAGATTGTATAGAAAGATGCGAAGGAGAATTTAAATATAGACTAAAAATTAATGAAAGAGGGTGTGTTTTATTAAATAATAATTTATGTAGAGTTCATTTAGAAAAAGGTTATGAGTTTAAACCTTTAATGTGTAAAATTTTTCCATTTAGTAGTATGGTAAAGTGGGATGGGACTCCTTTGTTGATAATAAAACACTACTGTGGTGGGATTTGTAAGGGAGAAACTGATAAAAAAGTTATTAAAGAAGTTATTAAATATATAAAAGAACTTTATTTTGATAATTTTGAAGAGATTATTGAAAACGGTATGGAACATAGTTAGTAAAACTTTACTATATAAAGATTTTAGAATTAGTTGGGAAGAGCGAGAAGAGTTTGGAAGATATATTTTTAGTAGTAAAAACTTTGATGAAATGTTTGAAAGATGCAAAGAAATTTTTGGTAA
>JALVUY010000063.1 GCA_027023665.1 Methanocaldococcaceae archaeon | reverse complement strand
CCCCACGGTTACGACCCTTATAGGGTGTTTTTCTCCTTTGTTTTCCTTCAAAGGTTTCCACACATCGGTATCCACACCGGAACCTTTGATTAGAAAAGCCTTTTGAGGGGTTAAAACTCTCTTCTTAATAAATAGTTCAAAATCGTCCCTATTTTGGAAAATTACCGCATCGGAGAATTTAAAGGTCAATTTGTAAGCGTTTATTATTAAAAACCTTATAAGGGAACTTTTTAAATCTTTTTCCACGAAAAAGGAACCTAAGCCGGTAATTGTGTTTACTATTATTGGAACTTTGGCAAATTTTCCCGCAATAGTTCCGTAAATATTGGGTTTTACCGTAAAGGTGTGGAGAATATGGGGTTTAATTTCCTCTAACCTCTTGCGGATTTCCATTATTGTTTTTAATTCCCTTAGGGGGTTTAAAGATTTTCTTTCAATCTTGTATTCAACCCATTTGATGTTGTATTTTTCAAACTCTTTTACATAATCCCCTTCGGGGGTAAGTGCATAAACTTCCCACCCCTTTTCAACCAAAGCTTTCATTAAAGGCAGTCGAAACAGATAAAGGTTGATGTCTATATGGGAAAGAAAAACTATTTTTGGAGCTTCCATTCATTACCCCTCTAAGGAGTTTATCAATTGTTTCCAAGATAAGGCAATTTTGTCGATATGAAAATCAAAAGCCCTTTCGGGAGCTTTTTGTTCGTATTCCTTTAGTGTTTTTTCTTCTTCCAATAACCCTTCCAAGGTTTCTATCCATATTTTTTCTTCCCTTGTTAGTTTTTCGTTCGCCTTTAACTTTCTCCTCTCAAATGTCGGCATTAATACCCCATATTTCGCAAACTCCGGTTCCTTTGTTTCCTTCAAAAAGTCTGTATCCGGTGCCAATATCTCCCTCGGTCCCGTTCTGCAGTCGGTCGATATTACAGCCTTACCCACTGCCAAACTCTCGGCTACAACATTCGGAAACCCTTCCCATAACGAGCTAAATACAAATGCTTTAGCCTGCTTTACAAACTTATACGGATTTTTTTGAAATCCCAGGAAATAAACGTCGTATCCTTTGTGCAATTTATCCCTATCCCACACATAGGTTTTTAATCCCAAGTTTTCCGATAACTCGACCAAATAATTTTTTAGTTCCCCCTCTCCCAGTAAAATTAGCTTTAATTCCTTTTGTTTTCTCTTTAGTTCTCTAAATATCCTCAATAAATACCACTGCCCCTTGGCTTCCGTTAATCTCCCCACATTTATTAGGTAGGGGTAATCTTTTAGAAATTTGTAAACTTCCAAACCTTCTCTGGATTTGCTTTTTATTTCATCTATATCTAAGGGATTGTAAATTACCTTAACTTGCTCCTCCCTTAGGTTTACAAAATTTTTCAAATCATAACCCAACATGTGGTTGGGAACGACGATAAAGTCCGCCAAAGGGTAAAGTTTTTTTATTAAAAACCTATAAGGGTGATAGCTTTTTCTCGCCCCTATTGAGGTTCTTATCGAAATAATCCGTTTATATTCCCTTCCAAGGAGGGTATTAACAAAGTTTGCCCTTTCGAGGAAACTAACCACAACATCACCCTTTTCGAGGTATTTTTTCAGTTTTTTTACATAGATAGGGATATAAAGTGTTTTAAGTATCGGACTATCCGCAGGGGTAAAAGTTGAAAGTTTTTCAACTTCAACGGGTGGTGAATATTGAACTCTATCCTCTAAGAGGAATATTTTTTTTGGATTTAGCTTATAACTCAATCGGGTTACAACCCTTTCCGCTCCGCCGCCACCCAAGGAGTTAATTAGGAAGTATAAAGCCATAATTATTCACCCCTTTAGGTTTACAACCATTTTTCCGCCCATTGGTGGAAGATGAAGAGAAGCCAAACCTTTTTGTGGTTAACCCCTCTATTTTCCCAATACCCTTTTAGGAGTTTCTTTACCTCTTTTTCGTCAAAAACCCCCACCCTTTTAACGGTTTCTTCCGAAAGGTATTCCCTATAAAGGTCTTTTAATTCGTTTTTGAACCACTCCTGTATAGGAACACCAAACCCCTGTTTTCTTCTATCCACCAACTCTTGGGGAAGATATTTGTATAGAATCTTTCTAAGAATATACTTGGTTTTTCCATCTTTATATTTGAACTCTAAAGGCAGTTGGGAACTCCATTCCAATATTTTGTGGTCTAAAAGTGGGTCTCTACCCTCCAAGGCTACCCCCATAGTAGCCCTATCGACCTTTACAAGTATGTCATCGGGTAGATAATTTTTTAGGTCGTAATACATAAAAGCCTGTATGGGGTGCAATTTCTCAACCAAATCCCTTTCGAGTTTCGATAAATTGGATACCTCCTTTGAAGGTTTTTGTTTAAACAAATTTTCCAAATCTTGGTTTAAAAATATTTTCACCGTAATATCGTATTGATCTATATAGTCTTCTTCCTTTAGTAGGGTCAAAAACTTTTTAACCTTGTCCCTAAGGTGGGTTTTTCTATTTAAAACCGGCAAGATTTGGAAAATATTTTCCACTCCAACCCTTTCGAGGAGTGATGTTATAAACCCTTTTAAAGGGATTTTGGAAAATTTTTCCCACCTCCAATAGGTGGAGTAGTAATATAAATAACCCCCAAATTGCTCGTCCCCACCATCGGCAGAGAGGGAAACTTTAACGTATTGTTTAGCCAGCTTAGAAACGAGATAGGTAGGTATCGCCGAAGAATCCCCGAAGGGCTCATCGTATAGGTCGGGTAATTTCGGAATTATCTCAAAAGCCTCTTTAGGGGTGCAATAGAGCTCTATATGTTCCGTTCCCAAATGTTCGGCTACCTTTTTGGCGTAGGGAGCTTCGTTATATCCCCTTTCGTGGAAACCTATGGTAAAGGTTTTTAAGTTATACCCCTCCTTGGTTAAAAGGGCGCATACCAAACTCGAATCTATTCCCCCACTTAGGAACATTCCAACGGGAACATCGGCAACCATTCGGAGTTTAAAGCTTTCGGTTAATAAATCTTCCAACTCTTGGGTTAGTTCCTCTTCACCTCTTTTTAGCCATTTTTCCCTGTTTTCTATACCCTTTAATAGGTAATCTTCCACCTTCCAATAGGGTTTTATTTCTATATCTCCCTTTAGGTCAATCTCCAAATAATGACCCGGAAGGAGTTTATAAGTGTTTTCAAAAATAGTGTAAGGTGCACCTATATACCCGTATTGGAGAAATAAACTCAACCCTTCCAAATTTAGCCCTTTTTTAAACTTTGGGTGTTTGTGAAATGCTTTTAATTCCGAGGAAAACATAAAAAGTCCGTCTTTGAAATACCAATAAAGGGGTTTAACCCCTACCCTATCCCTTACAAGGGTTAATTTCTTTTCTTTCTTATTCCAAATGGCGAAGGCGAACATACCCCTAAATTTGTGAACCGCTTCTATTCCCCACCTGTGAAAGGCTTTTAGAATTACCTCGGTATCGCTATTACTCTTAAAGGTATATCCCTCTTTTTCCAACTCTTTGCGGATTTCTTTAAAGTTATAAACCTCCCCGTTGTAGGTTATAACCAAATTGTCAAACTCCATAGGTTGGTGTCCGAGAGGGGATAAATCCAAAATGGAAAGTCTTCTGTGGGCTAAAGCCAAACCATGTTGAGGTTCTACATAAATACCGGCATCATCGGGACCCCCGTGTGTAAGGGTATCCCTCATTTGGGTTATGGTTTTTTCTATATCGTAGTTCCCTTTATAGGAGAGGTCTAAAAAACCCGTTATTCGGCACATTATTTAAACACTTTAACTTTGTTCGATAACTTCAATCCATTGTTTTGCAATTTTGTTG
>JALVUY010000062.1 GCA_027023665.1 Methanocaldococcaceae archaeon | reverse complement strand
TCTAAAAATATCTAATTAATAATACAAAATAAAGCAAAAGGTGATTTTATGGAGAACAATAAAGTAACTGTAAGTGTTATAAAGGCAGATGTTGGAGGGTTGTGTGGACATACTTTAGCACCAGATGAGTTATTAGAAACTTGTGAAGGTGTTTTAAAAGAGGCTGTTGATGAGATAATCTTAGATTATTATGTTACAAGATGTGGGGATGATGTTGATTTAATTATGACTCACAGATTAGGTTGTGATAATGAAAAAGTTCATGGATTGGCTTGGAAGGCATTTGAAGAAGCTACAAAAGTTGCTAAGGAGTTAAAACTTTATGGTGCTGGGCAAGATTTATTATCTGACAGTTTTTCAGGGAATGTTAGAGGTATGGGTCCAGGATGTGCTGAAATGGAATTTGTTGAAAGAAAGAGCGAGCCAATAGTAGTTTTCTGTTGTGATAAAACAGATCCAACAGCATTTAACTATCCATTATTTAAAATGTTTGCAGATCCATTTAATACCGCTGGTTTAGTCTTTGACCCTTCAATGATTTCAGGATTCAGATTTGAGGTTCATGATGTTGTAGGACATAAAAAAGTGTTCTTAGAAACCCCAGAAGAAATGTATATGCTCTTAGCATTAATTGGGGACTATGAAAAATATGCTATTAAGAGAATTTACAGAAGAAAAGATAATGAAATTGCAGCAGTTGTTAGTACCGAAAAGTTAAACTATATAGCAGGAGAGTACGTTGGTAAAGATGATCCTGTTGCAATTGTTAGAGCCCAAAGTGGTTTCCCAGCAGTAGGGGAGGTTTTAGAGCCATTTGCCAATCCACACTTTGTTCCAGGATGGATGAGAGGTAGCCATTGGGGTCCATTAATGCCAGTTGGAGAAGAAGATGCTACTCCAACAAGATTTGACGGACCTGCAAGAATTATCGCATTAGGGTTCCAAATATGCGATGGAATGTTAATTGGACCAAATGATTTATTCGCAGACAAAGGATTTGATAAGGCAAGAGAAAAAGCCTTAGAGATGGCAGATATAATAAGAAGAATGGGTCCATTCCAACCACATAGATTACCAGCAACTATGATGGAATACACAACAGTTCCAAAAGTTTTAGAGGCATTAAAAGATAGATTTATACCATTAGAAGGCTTGGAATTAATTGAAGAAGGTGGAGGAGTTACAAGAAAAGATAGAGGAGATGTAGAATAAATTTAAATTATCTCTTCCTTATATACAATTCCTTCGTGTCCAGTAATTACATTTTTTTTCAAACTTCTAATATATTTTAAAGTTTTTAGGGCTAATTTTTCATCTACATTTAACCTTGGTGGAATTAATTTTATCACATTATTTTTTAAAGGAGAGGCATCTCCAACAACGATATAATCTTTATAAATAACTGAAATACTACCATAAGTGTGCCCTGGAGTTTCAACTATCTCAATTTCACTATCTCTGAATTTTTTAAAATCTTCAAAATATTCATTAAATCCAAATTCTTTTGGAGAGGCATAAAATGTGGCATTTGTAAATATTGAATTGTTCTCAATGTGGTCGTAATGTAAATGAGTATTTATAACCGCATCAATATCTTTTGGAGATAAATTTAATTTCTCCAATCATATAGGAGTTTTATCATGTTCTTTCCCCATTTTATGAATTTAAAAGAAAAATTTATTATAAAAAATAAAAATTAATCTTTATACTTAAAATAATACTTAAAAATATTAGTAGATGACATAGAAAGAAGATAAAAAAGTAAATCTTTATTATTATATTTAATATTTTACAATTCTGTCCAGCCTAATGATTTTTTAAGTACTTCAACATTAATTTTTCCAGATTTGTATACCTTACCATTTGTTATATCATTAATTATTACAACTGCTGGAGCAAACATACCTTTATCTATTTTATAAAAGTCATAATCAGCGGCTTTGAATACTTCCATAAATGGTTTTCCATAATCTTTTGATGTGCATGAAGGTAATGCCTTACAAAGAGATTCAATATCATCATTTTCATCACTTTTAATGTAATAATAGGTTATTCCTCCATATAACACCATATCGTTTGTAGCACCCATCATAGCAAAATCATCTCCAATTATTGGGGCAATTGGAGCTAAACCAGCGGCATATTTAACCTTTGTAACATCAAACTCTAAACACTCTAACATTTTATATGTTCCATTCTCTACAACTCTACCACTGATTTGTATAGAACCTACCAATGAAGCAGTTGGAGCTACCAATAAATAAACATTTTCTGGCTCAACATTACATTCTTTTGCTACATAATCAGCAACTTCTTCATTAGGTAATTTTGATGCCTCTAAACATAAAACAGCAACATCTGCATCATCTTCATATTCAATTTCTTCGTAAGTTTTCTTAGGTTTTTTAGCCAATGCTCTTGCTGGTCCTGAACCCATTGCAAAGTATTTGCCAACTTTTACTGCCCAACCTGCCTTTTGAGAACCTAATGTAGCAATGGCTGGATGAGATGTTTTTACTTTAACAAATGGAAGGTTTATATCTTCAAAACCTGATGGAGATAAGGATATACCAACATGAGCTAAACCACCAAGGCAAACCTTTGTAAATAACTTTCCAGCCTCCCAACTTCCAGGAACATTAACTCCACAATCTAAAACCGTAGCTCCATTTTCTAATTTTATAACATCTATATTTAACTCCTCTTTTTTTGAAATCATATTATTTACGATTTCCAAGGCTTTTTTATTTACACTTACCATATATACCACCAACAAAATCTATAACTTTTTATATAGAATAGAATTTATTATAGAGACATAATCTATTATTAAAGTCAATATTGTTTTTATAATTTATGATTTAGTTTTGAATAGGACTTTAATATAAGAAATAATTATTCAATGTGATAATATGGATATGAAAGAATGGGAGATATTTTATAATGAAATTATTGAAGATTTTGGATTTGATAAAAATAAAGATATTAAAAGTGCAATAATATTAAATGATCTCTTAGAAAATACTGATAAAATCTCTATAGAAAACCTTAAAAATATCATTGAAGGAAAAGAAGTTTTTATATTTGGTGCAGGTCCTTCATTAAAAAAACATATAAAAATAGTGAAGGGTTTAAACAAGAATATTCCAATAATCGTTGCTGATGGAGCATCAAAAGCATTTTTAGAAGAGGGAATTATCCCTGATATTATCGTTTCAGATTTAGATGGAGATTTAAATGCTATATTTGAATGTAATAGAAAGGGAACAATAATAGTGGTTCATGCACATGGAGATAATATTGATAAAATTAAAGAGTATGTCCCAAAGTTAAAAAATGTTGTAGGTAGTTGCCAAATTCCAAATTATATGGAGTTAAATCTAAAAAATTTAGTTAATTTTGGAGGATTTACAGATGGAGATAGATGTTGCTTTTTAGCATATCACTTTAAAGCTAAGAAGTTAATATTAGGGGGAATGGATTTTGGAATTTATATAACCAAGTATTCAAGACCCAATATAAAGAGTGAGATAGAAATTGGTGATGAAATAAAAATAAAAAAATTAAAGTATGCTGAAAAATTAATAAATTACTTAAAAAATAGGATAGACATTGAATTTTTAAAATGAATATATACATATTTATTATGATAAATATAGTTATATATTGCAAAATTTCTATGATAAATTATATATAGCCCCATAGTAAAAGTAAGTAAAATTAATTATACAGAAACCACACTTATTTTTACTAGCAATTATATAGAGAGGTACAGCAATACATTTGATATTCCAATAGAGAGAAACCACAGACAAATCAAAATT
>JALVUY010000061.1:620-3847 GCA_027023665.1 Methanocaldococcaceae archaeon | reverse complement strand
TGGATTGGCAAGTTCCTGATAGAGTTATAGTTCCTGTAGGAAATGCCGGAAATATTTCAGCAATATGGAAAGGATTTAAAGAGTTTGAAATGACTGGAATTATTGACGAACTTCCAAAAATGACAGGTATTCAAGCAGAGGGAGCTAAGCCAATTGTTGAAGCATTTAGAAAAGGGGCAAAGGATATAGTTCCATATAAAAATCCAGAAACTATTGCTACAGCTATAAGAATTGGAAATCCAGTAAATGCTCCAAAGGCATTAGATGCTATTTATTCCTCAGGAGGTTATGCTGAATCTGTTACTGATGAGGAGATTGTAGAGGCTCAGAAATTGTTAGCAAGAAAGGAGGGAATATTTGTAGAGCCAGCATCAGCATCGTCAATAGCAGGACTTAAAAAGTTGTTAGATGAGGGAATTATTGATAAAGACGAAAGAATAGTATGTATTACAACAGGACATGGATTAAAAGATCCTGACGCCGCAATAAGGGCTAGTGAAGAACCAATAAAAATTGAATGTGATATAGAAATTTTAAAGAAATTGTTAATGGAGTTATAATTCTTAAAAAATATTAAAAATTAAAAAATATATGAAGTCATAAAAGTATTTATTATACTTCGAATCTTTTTTATTTTAAAAGCTTATAGGTGGGAATAATGGAAAGGATAATAAAGGGAAGAATTTGGAAGTTTGGAGATAATATAGATACAGATGCTATATTACCAGCAAGATACTTAGTTTATACTAAGCCAGAGGAGTTAGCACAGTTTGTTATGACAGGGGCTGATCCTGACTTTCCAAAAAAAGTTAAGCCTGGAGATATAATTGTTGGTGGAAAAAACTTTGGATGTGGTTCCAGTAGAGAGCACGCACCATTAGGATTAAAAGGGGCTGGAATTAGTTGTGTTATTGCTGAAAGTTTTGCAAGAATATTTTATAGAAACGCTATAAATGTAGGTTTGCCTGTAATTGAATGTAAAGGAATTTCTAAGAAAGTTAATGAAGGAGATATTTTAGAGGTTAATTTAAAAACTGGGGAGATTAAAAACTTAACTACTGGAGAAATTTTACAAGGAAACAAACTTCCAGAATTTATGATGGAAATTTTAGAGGCAGGAGGATTAATGCCTTACTTAAAGAAGAAGATGAAAGTAGAAGGTTAAATAATAATGGATAAAAGTTCAACAAAATTATTCTTTCTTTTTAAATTAGTTTTTAAATTTCATTAATAGCATTAAGCTTAGCATTTAAGTTTTTTTAAAGGTGGATAAAATGATAAGTGATAGAGTAAAAAAAGGGCTAAAAAGATCTCCAAATAGAAGTTTGTTAAAGGCTTGTGGATACACGGATGAAGAATTAGAAAAACCTTTTATTGGAGTTGTAAATAGCTTTACTGAAGTAGTTCCAGGACATATACATTTAAGAGACATTGCTGAAGCAGTAAAAAAGGGAATATATGCAAATGGAGGAACTGCCTTTGAATTCAACACTATGGCTATTTGTGACGGAATTGCTATGGGACATGAGGGAATGAAGTATTCTTTACCTTCAAGAGAGATTATTGCTGACACTGTAGAAAGTATGGCAAAGGCTCATGGATTCGATGGATTAGTTTTAATTCCAAGCTGTGATAAAATCGTTCCTGGAATGTTAATGGGAGCTGTAAGAACTGGATTACCATTTATTGTTGTTACTGGAGGTCCAATGTTTCCTGGAGAGTTGAGAGGAAAAAAATATGATTTAATTAGTGTATTTGAAGGAGTTGGAGCTTGTGCAGCTGGAAAAATTACAGAGGAAGAGCTTAAAGAAATTGAAGATATTGCCTGTCCAGGAGCTGGTAGTTGTGCGGGTTTATTTACAGCAAATACAATGGCGTGCTTAACTGAGGCTATGGGATTATCTCTACCTTATTGTGCAACAGCTCATGCAACAACAGCAGAAAAGATAAGAATTGCAAAAAGATCTGGAATGAGAATAGTTGATTTAGTAAGAAACAATATAACTCCAGATAAAATTTTAACTAAAGAGGCATTTGAAAATGCTATATTGGTAGATTTAGCTTTGGGAGGATCAACAAACACAACCTTACATATTCCAGCAATAGCAAATGAAATAAAACCAAAATTTATCACATTAGATGACTTTGATAGGTTGTCTGATGAAGTACCACATATTGCATCTTTAAGACCTGGTGGAGAACACTTTATGATAGATTTACATAGAGCAGGAGGAATTCCAGCAGTGTTAAAGGTTTTAGAAGAAAAGATAAGAAAAGAATGTTTAACAGTTAGTGGAAAGACAATTGGAGAGATAATTAAAGAAGTTAAGTATATCGATTACAATATCATAAGACCAATTGACAATCCAGTTCATGAAACAGCAGGTTTAAGGATATTAAAAGGAAGTTTAGCACCAAATGGGGCAGTAGTTAAAATTGGAGCTGTAAATCCAAAGATGTATAAACACGAAGGGCCAGCAAGAGTATTTGATAGTGAAGAAGAAGCAGTAGATGCAATATTAAATGGAGAGATAGAAAGAGGAGATGTTGTAGTTATTAGATATGAGGGTCCAGCAGGAGGTCCAGGAATGAGAGAAATGTTAGCCCCTACATCAGCAATATGTGGAATGGGTTTAGATGATTCAGTAGCATTAGTAACTGATGGTAGGTTTAGTGGCGGAAGTAGAGGACCCTGTATTGGGCATGTTTCTCCAGAGGCAATGGCTGGGGGACCTATAGCAATAGTAGAAGATGGAGATATAATTAAAATAGATATGATAAACAAAAAATTAGATTTAGCTTTAGATGATGAAGAGATAAAAGAAAGATTAGCTAAATGGAAAAAACCTGAACCAAAAGTTAAAAAAGGATACTTAGCAAGATATGCTAAACTTGTAACATCAGCTGATGAAGGAGCTGTATTAAGATACTAACCATAGGATGTAGACCGTTCTGGTTCTCCGCTACTTATGGAACATATTATGGAACATACAGAACGAATTGTAGCGGAGAATCTTCCAGCCTCCCAACTACATCGGCTGGCAATCGGGGGAACGGAAACTCCCCACATCTTCGATTTAATAGCAGTCCCATTCGGGTATCTTCCCTCGCTAAAAATTGTTATTTTTTGATTTAAAGGATTTTAATTTGAAATTTTTTGGTTTTATTAGATTTTATAAAATTTCGGAGGGTCTTTTATTTTAAATAATTTTAATATTTGGTTTTAT
>JALVUY010000061.1:0-610 GCA_027023665.1 Methanocaldococcaceae archaeon | reverse complement strand
TTTTGGTAGTTTGTTTTTATTTTCAATTTTCCCCGATAAATAAGTTAATATTAAAAATTTAAAGGATTCTTAGAAAAATAAACAAAAATAGAAAAGTTTATATATAAGTTCGGAGGTATATAAATAACAAGGGTAACTGACCCTTCGAAAAATTAGTCCTAATATTGGAGTATAATAAAGTGTTTATATCTTAAAATCTCTCCAAATCGTGCCCTGTATAAAATCAGACTCCTAAGGGGATGGAAAGTCAGTTATTGAAATTACAAGCGTAAAAGTTGATATTAAAGTATAAAATCAGACCCCTAAGGAGATGGAAAGGTTTATAAAGTAGAGGCTGATGTTGCAGGAGATGGAAGTATAAAATCAGACCCCTAAGGGGAAAAATAATTTTAATTTAAGAGGCATTGCTTCCTAAGGAAAGCAATGCATCGGGAGTATCCCGAACCATAGGGCTTCGCCCTATTGGGATACCCAAAATTAAACAAAAAAGACAAATATTTGGGGGTATACCAATAGGGGGCAGAGCCCCCTATGGGGTAAAACATTCATTTTTATTATCTTCCAAGATATCCATATACAAAAATATATAAATTATTAGAATATATAATAC
>JALVUY010000060.1 GCA_027023665.1 Methanocaldococcaceae archaeon | reverse complement strand
TTATTCGATAGAGAAAAGGAAATTTATAAAATTATATCAATTTTAGAGGGGGAACCTAATTTTATTTACTTTGTATATGGTCCTATAAACAGTGGTAAGACTGCCTTAATTAACGAAGTAATAAACAATTGGATAGAAATAAGTATATAGTTTTTTATTTTGATTTGAGAGAGATATTTTTATCGAAGTATGATGATTTCGAAGCGAAGCTTCGAGCAACGAAAGCTGAAAGTTTTCGTCTAATTGTAGAGGTTTTGTTTGAGCAATATACTGAAGATAAAAAACCATTAGAAGTTATAAAAGGGATTATTAAAGTTTGAATATCTAGTCCATTAAAATAAGGATGGAAACTAAAAATAAATGGGGTATACCAATAGGGGCGAAGCCCCTATGGGTTTATTAAAATAAGGATGGAAACTCGTTGGGAGAACCCCTACTACTTTAATTGAATGGTTTGCTATTAAAAAAATTATAAAATAATTTTTATCTGTGAGCATAACAACAAACAATTTCATCATCTTTTTTATCAACTCTAACAAATCCAAATCTTTCAAACTGGACAATATCATCTACATTAACTATTTTAAAATCTTTTTCTGCAAATCCTTCTTTTATTTCACCAGTAGGCATTAAAACCTTAACTTTTAGACTATCTTTTATAGGAATCCAATGTATAATTTTAGCCTTATTTTTTCTTGCTATTTTGAAGTCATCTGAGTGATATTTTGCTTTAATTATATTATCATCAATCTTTTCAACGACTATATTGAAGAGTTCCATTAATCTATACATCTTACCCTCTTCAATCTCATCTCCAACTACATAAACTTCTCCATCAAATATTAATTCTCTTTTACCAAACTCTGGTCTGTCAGGATGCATTCTAAGATTTAATACTTTTTTCTCAGCATTTTCAATAATGAGTTTTTTAGGATTCCAAACGAAGAAAAATCTTCTTGCATCTTTATCAATTAATTCTTTATTTATTGCATATAAATTCTCCCACGAAAATTTAACATCTGCCTGCTTAATACCAATTCTTTTCATTATCTCATATATCGCCTCCGCCTTAATTCCTCTCCTTCTTAAAGCTCTTAAAGTTCCCAATCTAACATTGTCCCATCCGGTGTAAATCCCTTCTTTAATTCCTTTATAAATTGAGGATGTGCTTAAAACGGTATTCTCTATTTTTAGAATTCCATAATGTATAAATTCAGGCATCTTCCAATTGAAGTATTTATATATATAAGATTGCTTTTCAGTATTTACAATATGATCCTTTCCTCTTAAAACATGTGTCATTCCTAACAAGTAATCATCAATAGGCACTGAGAAGTTCATTAATGGATAAACAACATATTTATCTCCAGTTCTTGGGTGAGGAGTCTTTTCAATTCTAAATATTGGAAAATCTCTAATTGATGGATTCTTATGCCTTATATCTGTTTTTAACCTAACAGCAACATTTTCTATTTCCCCATTAAGCATTTTTTCCCAAAGGTCTAAATTTTCTTCAACACTCCTCTCCCTACATTTACAAGGAATTCCTTTATTTCTCAATTTTCTAAATTCTTCTGGTTCGCATTCGCAAACATAGGCATATCCCATTTCTATTAATTTTTCTCCATATTCGTAATAAATTTCCATTCTGTCTGATTGTATTACAATTTCATCAACTTTAACTCCCAACCAATCTAAATCTTCCTTAATCATGTCATAAGCTTCAGGTAAAACTCTTTTTGGATCAGTATCTTCCAATCTCAAAATTAGTTTTCCTCCATACTTTTTGACGAAGTAATCGTTTAGAACTGCCGCTCTTGCGTGTCCTATGTGTAAAGGTCCAGAAGGATTTGGTGCAAATCTCATAACAACTTTATCTTTTACATTTGGCAAATCTAAGTCCTTCTCTTTCTTACCTTTTTCTTCAACATTTACTCCTAAATCTTCCAACATTTTCTTCAGATCATCTATAGATAAATTTTCTATTTCTTTGACAACTTTTTCTACAACTTGTAAAACATCTTTAGCATTTTTTCTATATTCTGGATTTTCTGCCAAAAATCTACCCAAAACTGCCTTGGGATTAGCTTTACCATTGTGATCTATAGCGTTTTTTAATGCAACTGCTAAAATCTTTTTTTCCACATTTTCCATATACATCACCATTAACTTTAAAAACCTTAACTGATTATTATGAAAAGGATACTCTTATTTGAAGTTTATATATTTTAATTAGGTTTAGTAATTCTGCTTAAATTAATAAAAATTAATAACTAATTTTTAAACTATCTTACAGTGTGGTGAATATTGATGGAGAGTATTAATAAAGTTATGGTTTTTGGTTCTGGACCAATAGTTATTGGACAGGCGGCAGAGTTCGATTTTTCTGGTTCTCAGGCTTGTAAAGCTTTGAAAGAAGAGGGAATATATACTATTTTAGTTAATTCAAATCCCGCAACAATACAAACAGATATTGAAATGGCTGATAAAGTTTATTTAGAGCCATTACATCCAAAAATAGTTGAAAAGATTATTGAGAAAGAGAGACCAGATGCTATTTTACCAACAATGGGAGGACAGACTGGGCTTAATTTGGCTTTGGAGTTGCATAGAAGAGGAATTTTAGATAAATACGGAATAAAATTGTTAGGTTCAAATATAAGAACGATTGAAATAGCAGAAGATAGAGAACTGTTTGCAAAGGCAATGGCTGAAATTAACGAGCCAGTAACAAAGTGTAAGGCAGTTAATTCAGTTGATGAGGCATTAAAATTTGCTGAAGAAATTGGTTATCCAGTTATTGTTAGGCCAGCTTTTACCTTAGGAGGAACTGGTGGAGGAATAGCCCACAATGAGGAGGAGTTAATAGAGATTGCTTCAAAAGGTTTAAAATATTCTATAATTCATCAGGTTTTAATCGATGAAAGTGTTTTAGGTTGGAAAGAATTTGAGTTAGAGGTTATGAGAGATAGAAAAGATACATGTATTATTGTTTGTGGTATGGAAAACATAGATCCAATGGGAATACACACAGGAGAGAGTATTGTTGTCTCTCCAATACAGACATTACCAGATGAGATTTATCAGAAACTAAGAAATGCGGCTATAAAAATTATAAGACATTTAGGTATTGAGGGAGGATGTAATATACAGTTTGCTGTAAATAAGGAGATGACAGAGTATAGAGTTATTGAAGTTAATCCAAGAGTCTCAAGAAGTTCTGCATTGGCAAGTAAAGCTACTGGTTATCCAATAGCAAGAATTGCCGCTAAAATAGCAATTGGAAAAACATTGGATGAAATATTAAACGATGTTACTAAAGAGACACCAGCAAGTTTTGAGCCTACATTGGATTATGTAGTTGTGAAAATACCAAGATGGCCATTTGATAAGTTTAAAACTGTAGATAAAAGATTAGGAACGAGTATGAAATCTACTGGGGAAGTGATGGCAATAGGTAGATCTTTTGAAGAAGCATTACAAAAGGCTATTAGAAGTTTAGATATCGGAAGATTGGGATTAATTGGAGATGGAAAGGATAAGGATTACAGTGATAAAGAAATTGAAGAGATATTGAAAAATCCAACAGATGAAAGAATATTCGTTATAGCCAAGGCATTAGAGAAAGGTTGGAGCGTTGAAAAAATAGCTGAACTAACAAATATTGACGAATTCTTCATTAGAAAAATTAAGAATATTGTTGATATGAAAAATGAGTTAGAAAAACTTAGAGAGGAATTAAAAGAGTTAGATGTCTAAATGGGAAATTATGAAAAAAGAGACTAAAATAAAAATATTAATTTTTATGAATGTTTTGATTGTAGCAATGACTTTATGGGCTTTTCTAAGAGGAAAGATACTTTTAACTTTGGTAGGAATTGTAGT
>JALVUY010000059.1:2276-4008 GCA_027023665.1 Methanocaldococcaceae archaeon | reverse complement strand
ATAATTGGGTTGATATTAATAATTTAAAGTATTTTAAAGTAAATAAACAAAAATAGAAAAGTTTATATAGAAGTTGGGAGGTATATAAATAACAACAGTAATTGACCCTTCGAAAAATTAACCCTAATATAGAAGCATAATAAAGCAATTATATCTTAAAATCTCTCCAAATCGTGTCCTGTTTAAAATCAGACCCCTAAGGGGATGGAAAGATTCTTATTTTTAATGTTATTTATTGCTTCATATCTTGTTTAAAATCAGACCCCTAAGGGGATGGAAAGTGTTATCTTTTATAGCTATAACCCTTGTTGATTTCTTGTTTAAAATCAGACCCCTAAGGGGATGGAAATATGTGACTTTTAGATATATACGGCTCAAAAACACGGTGTCCAGTTTAAAATCAGACCCCAAAGGGGATGGAAACTTTGTTTCTTTTACGAATTTTATTATTTCTTCTCTGGCGGGTATAAAATCAGCCCTTAAGGGGATGGAAACGATGCTGTGTCTAATTTAGTAGCATTAAATGACAGAGACTAAAATCAAACCTCAAGGCATGCATAAAAATTTTTTACAATAAAAAATTAATAATGTCAGATTTTTCACATCTTGTAACTACTGAGGCGACAATATTCTTAGAAAATAATATAGCATTGGTAGGTTTTATAAAAGTAAAAACTCCCTTAAAGCCCTCTTCTATTAAACCAACATTTTCCAATTTTAAGATTTTTGCATTGTTAATAGTAGCCATTTTTAAAATCTCTTTAGGGTCTATGTGGTAGAGTTTATATATGAATTCCATCTCTCTAAAAATTGATGGAGAGTTTGCCATAAAATTGTCAGTCCCAATTCCTATTAATAAACCATTATCTATAAGTTTATTTAATTGAGGATAACCTACATTAAAAGATAAATTTGCTCTTACACATACAACAACTGGAATATTATTTTCTTTTAATATATCAATCTCACTGTCTGTAAGATATGTCCCATGAACTATAAAATCAGGATATACATTTAAATTTATCAACCTTTCTACTTCTGTCTGCCCATATTTTTTTAAACTATACTCTACAGAACCTCTATGCTCACACGCGTGGATAGCAAATAATTTATCTTCAAAATCTTTATAAACTTTATATATTGCCTTTAAATCATAATCTTCAAATTCATTAGCCCCACTTAAACCTAAACCATCAGAAATCTTTAAAATCTCTTTAACTTCATTTTTATCAACTTTGTTAATCTTTGTAGGTCTTCCTAAGATTTTTGCCTTTGGATAATTATAATCCTTTAAAGAGGTTTTTAGTATTTTTACTCCTTCAATTCCATTCTCTCTAAAATCGCAAAAATATCTTATACCATTATTTTTTAAATCATCTAAACCAAGTTTTATACTTTCTATTAAAATCTCTCTACTAACTTTTGATAGATATCTATGTTTTAAACCATTAGGTGGCTTTACCAACTCATCCAAAGTTTTATTAATTCCTATGTCCTTTATACAATTATCAGCAATGTGTGTATGAGCATTTATAAGAGGAGGAATAACTAAACCATTGAAATTTATAACATCTTTACTATGCTCATTTGTAAAACCTTTTATTATTCCATCTTCAACAACTAAAGTTCCTTTTTTTAATTCAAAGTCTTCTCCATATAAAAATTGAGATTTAATTAACATAATAAACCACCAATGAGGTATGTTTTATGAATATAGACAGTAGAGTAAAGT
>JALVUY010000059.1:0-2266 GCA_027023665.1 Methanocaldococcaceae archaeon | reverse complement strand
GATAAAAATTGTATTATTAGTTATATTACTACACAGTTTAATTTCAATTTTTAATCTAAATGAATATATAAGTTTATTGTTGAAATATAAAAATCAGATAATTATAGCAGTTATAATTATACTCTCTGGGTTAATTATTATTGATATTGCTTCGGAGTTGTTTAAAAAATATGCTCAAAAAAATGTGGATAAGGCTGGGGAGTATTTAACTCTAAATTACATATTTAAATATTTTGTTTATTTTTGTATAATTGTAATGTTATTTAGCGTTGTTTATCAAAATGTCTCATCCTTAGTAGTTTCAGTTGGTTTAATTGGAGCGGCTATTACTTACGCTCTACAAAAGCCAATTTTAAACTTTGCCGGATGGTTGGTTATCTTATATACAAGAACGATAAAAATTGGAGATAGAATTTACATAAAAAATGTTGGCATTGGAGATGTGTTTGATTTTGATACTCAACATATGTATTTAAGTGAATTAAACTCTGAAACTCATGACCCAACAGGTAGGGTATTAATAGTTCCAAATTCTTATATATTTACATCATCAATAGAAAATCTTACAAGGGGAACGCCATATATATGGGATACAATTACTATACACTTCACTTATGACAGTAATGTAGAAAAGGCAGAAAATATTGTTTTTGAATCTACGAATGAAGTTGTTGGAGATTTGATGAAAAAACTCTATGAAAAGTGGTCTAAAAGGAAATATTTAACCTCTGGATATCTATCAGATAAACCTATAATAAGAATAGGAATTACAAGAAGTTCATTTTATGTAAAAGCAATATATTTAGTAAATATTTATGAAAAAGCAGAGGCAAAAACTAAAATTCTCAAAAAAATTTTAGAGAAGGTTAATAGAGAAAATGATGTAAAATTCTCATATCCTCATATTAAGGCAGTTATTGAATCAGAAAACATCTCTAAAAATACGTGATTATTATGCTCTTAGAATATTTAGACGAATTTAAAGACATTGATTTTTTTGAATCTTTAAAAAGATATAGAAATCTAATACTATCTAAGCTAAAATATATCTATGAAAAAAATAAGGAGTATGAAGAAGATTTAAAAAATTATTCACTATGTTATGGATTAGATAAAAAAAAGTTAGATGCCTTAATTGACTATCTTCTAATTATTCTTTTATCTCACACTAATTATTTTAACTCATTTATAAAGGAATACTCTGAAATAAAGAAAAATGATTTAATAAAAAACCTCCCAGATAAAATATCTGTTTGGGAATTTATAAAAACTGCCTCAAAGTCAAGAAATAACGATTTACACTTAGAAAGGTTGAATTTAGAAAGGGGATATGTAAATATAAGAGATGTTAAAGATATTTACACAAGAGAGTTTATTAGAGTTGAATTAAAACAACTCGGTGAGTTATCTAAAAAGGTTAAACTACCTAATGAAGACATTATAAAAGATTTATTAAAAGAGATAAATGATTATTTAAAAGATAAAGTTAAATATGAATATATAGAAGGGATTAAAGTAAATAACAATATTTTATGTGAAAATATTCCATTGGAATGGCATCCTCCGTGCATAAGGGGAATTTTACATGATATTTTAAGTGGTGGCTCCCCCTCCCATTATGCAAGGAGGAGTTTTGTTGTCTATTGGTTTTGTGCAAAGTTTAATCCAAATTTAAGACCCTTAGATAAAGATGGAAATTTAATAAATGTTTCAGCCACTGATATAACCTCTGAGGAAAATATTGAAAAATTTATTGATGAAGTTATTGAACTATTTAAAAATGTAGAAGATTTTGACGAAAATAAGACGAGATATTATATTATGCACAACATTGGCTATAAAGTAGGACATGGAAGATTTACTCATTGCGAATACTGTAAAAATTGGAAATCTGATGATGGTAAAGGATTGAGTTATTACTGCAAACCAGACGATATTTGCAAAAAAAGAAATATTATTCATCCCTTAGATTATCTCTGCTACAACATAAATAGACATTTAAAGTTAAAAAAGAGTAAAAGTTTAATAAAAAAGGAGGATAAAAATGGAAATAATAAATAAATTTTTGGATGTAGATCTGTTGCTATCTCCAACAGTTTATGAAAAGTTGAAAAATTTTAGCGAAAATGAGATTAATAGATTAATTGAAAAAATTAGAGAATTTAAAAAGTATAACGACTCTTTTATTTTATTGGATGACAATTTTTTAAACATTTTTTTATGTGAAGATTTAAATGAAATAATAAAAAAGTATAAGGATTTTAAC
>JALVUY010000058.1 GCA_027023665.1 Methanocaldococcaceae archaeon | reverse complement strand
ATAATAAAGCATACTCAAATTTAATGGATAAGTTGGAAAATGGGGTTATAGGGTTTAGAGATGCTATATACGATGATTTAGATAAATACAACGATTTTAAAAATGAAGATGGAAAAAATGTTGTAGTTGTAGGAATGGGGGGCTCTATATTAGGAACAATGGCTATATATTACGGACTTTCTTTATATAATTATAATAACGCCTACTTTATCGACAACAGCGATCCAGAAAAAACCCTTTCAATATTAAAAAAAGTAGATTTAAATGATTCTATAATTTACATTATCAGTAAGTCAGGAAATACTTTAGAAACCTTAGTTAATTACTATTTAATAAAAAGAAAAATTGAGAAGTTAGATTCATTTAAAGGAGAAATTATTTTTATTACTAACGGTGGTAAATTAAAAAGAGAGGCTGAAAAGAATAATTATAAAATATATTCAATCCCTGAGAATGTTCCTGGCAGATTTTCTGTTTTTACAGTAGTAGGTTTAGCCCCATTATACTCATTAGGAATTGATATATCAAAAATTTTAGAAGGAGCAAAGTATATGGATAAACTTTGCCAAAATGAAGATATTTTTAAAAATCCTGCCTTGTTGAATGGAGTAATACACTATTTGCACGAGAAAAAAGGTAGGAGTATATCAGTAGTTATGAGTTATATTGAAAGATTAAAATATTTTGGAGGATGGTATAAGCAACTCTTTGGTGAAAGTTTAGGGAAAAATAATGGTGGCCTAACCCCTTTACTTTCAATAGGTGCTAAGGATCAACATTCTCTTTTACAGCTATATATGGATGGAAAAAAAGATAAAGTTATTACTTTCATAACAACTGAAAGGTAT
This sequence comes from Methanocaldococcaceae archaeon, assembly GCA_027023665.1. GTDB lineage: Archaea > AGJL01 > Methanococci > Methanococcales > Methanocaldococcaceae > Methanocaldococcus. The sequence goes on along the minus strand of JALVUY010000058.1, from coordinate 3,167 downwards.
GATTTAGATGAAGAAATAACTTTTGAAGATATAAATGACGAAAAAATTTCTTGTAATCTTTCAAATATTATTAAATGTGAGCAAATGGCAACTGAAATGGCTTTAACAAAATGTAATGTACCTAATGTGAGAATAACCTTAGATAAAGTAGATGAGTATTCTTTGGGAGCTATGATGTATATGTATGAAATGCAAGTTGGCTTTATGGGAGAGTTATACAATATCGATGCATATAATCAGCCTGCAGTTGAAATAGAGAAAAAACTCTGTTGGAAATTAATAAAGGAATGTGGTAATTATGATAAGTAAGTATATTGAGACAATAAAGGATTGTAAGCTATATACAGCATATAATGTAAATGTTGATGCTGTAAAGTATTTAAATGATAAAGATGTGCAGAGATTTGTTGATGAGTTTGATCACAAAGAAATAATAAAAAGAATGGAAGAATATCCAAGAATTATTGAAGAGCCATTAGATTTCGTAGCAAGATTAGTTTATAGTATAAAGACAGGAAAACCCGCAGAGGTTCCTTTAAAGAATGATATAAAATTAAATGAATGGTTTGATAAAATTAAATATGATGAGGAAAGAATGGGAGGACAGGCGGGAATTGTATCCAACTTAATGGCTACTCTAAAAATAGATAAAATTATTGTTTATACACCATTTTTATCAAAAAAACAATCTGAAATGTTTATAGATTATGATAATCTTTTATATCCGTTAGTTGAAAATGGTAAACTCATTTTAAAAAAAGTTAGAGAATATTATAGAGATGATCCAACAAAGATAAATAGGATATTCGAATTTAAAAAAGGTTTAAAGTTTAAATTAAACGGAGAAACTATAGTAGCAAATCAATCTACGAGGTTTATTGTTGCTTCGAGACCAGAAGCTTTAAGAATTGAAACAAAAGAAGATGTTAAAAGATTTCTGCCCAATATTGGAGAACTTGTAGACTGTGCATTTTTATCTGGATACCAAGGAATTAAAGAAAAATATAGTGATGGTAAAACTGCAAAATATTACTTTGAAAAGGCTAAAGAGGATATAAAATTATTGAAGAAAAATAAAAAAATTAAGACACATTTAGAATTTGCATCTATATCTAATATAGACATTAGAAAGATGGTTGTTGATTACATTTTAAGTAATGTTGAAAGTGTAGGTATGGATGAGACAGAGATTGCTAATGTCTTACACATCTTAGGTTATGAGGATTTGAGTAATAAAATATTAAAAGAGAGTTTCGTAGAGGATATTATTAAGGGAGCAAAAATTTTACTTGAAACTTTTGATAACTTAGAGATTGTTCAAGTTCATACAATTTATTATATACTATTTGTTTGCAGAAAAGATAATCCCCTATCTACAAAAGAACTTGAAGAGTGTTTAGAGTTCTCTACGATTTTAGCATCAACGAGAGCAAAACTTGGAAATATAAATGATATTAATGATTTATACGAAGGTTTAAAGGTTCCTCATAATAAATATGGAGATTTGTTAAAAAAGATTTCTGAAAAGTTTAATGATAATGAATACAAAGTTGTTTTGTCTCCTTCAAGATATGTTGAAAAGCCAAGATCTACTGTTGGATTGGGAGATACAATATCAAGTGGAGCATTTGTTTATTATGTCTCATTATTAAAGAAAAAAGGAATTTTACACTAATTTTATTTCTTTAAAGTTTTTACGCCTTTTTTAGTACCTACTAAAACTTTATCTACTTTTGTAAATATTCCATTTTCAACTACTCCAGGAATGTTGTTAATGTCTTTTTCAAGTTCTATTGGATCATCAATATTTTTCATAAAGACATCTATTATCATATTTCCATTGTCTGTTATAACTGGTCCTCTTTTTCTTTCTCCTAATCTAATTACTGGCTCTCCTCCAAGTTCTGATAGTGCTTTCATAACAACTCTATAGGACATTGGAATGACTTCTACAGGAATTGGAAATTTTTCTCCCAACTTTTTAACCAACTTACTTTCATCAACTAAAACTATAAACTCCTTTGCAGTGTAATCAACTATTTTTTCTTGTGTATGACAGCCTCCTCCGCCTTTTATTAAAAATAATGTTTTTTCTTCAACTTCATCTGCTCCATCAAATGCAATATCTACATCATACTCATCCAAAGATACTAATGGAATTCCATACTGCATAGCTAACATTTTCGCCTCGAAAGATGTAGGAATTCCAAATACTGTTAAATCTTCTTCCTGTATTTTGTTTCCAAGTTCTCTAATAAATAAAGCGGCTGTAGAACCAGATCCTAAACCTACAACCATTCCATCCTTAACATACTTTAATGCCTCTTTAGCCACTTTTAATTTTAAATCCTCATTAGCCACAGTTATCCCCTGTAAAGTTTTTTATTTTTATATATGGTTATTGGAAGTAAAAATTACTAAAATCCCATTTATATATTTTTGTTGTAATTTGCCGTTTGGAACTGTTTAATTATCTATAGACAAAGATAGACATTAATAGACAAATATTCAGATAAATATTTAAATATGTGTTAGAATATATAGAAATATAACAATTTAAAAACAATTAAACGATTACTATGTCAAACGAAACAAAGTCAAAAAACGACCAAGAATTGAATTATCAAATTGTCTTATCTTACAAAGTTAGTCACAACTATCAACTTAAAACATTTTTAACCGAATGTAAAGATAAACTAAACGAATGCATAGACATAATTTGGAATAATATCGAATGGACTAAAAAAGACAAACCAAAACTACCAAAATCAAATGAATTTAAAAGAAATTTAAGGAACAAACTATTAGAAAATTGGAATTATGCCTCTCATTATATCGATGGGATTATTAAAACTGCCTATTCTATCCTAAATAGTTGGTTTTCGAACTATAAAAATGGTTATAGAACAAAAACAAAACCGATAGTTAAAAGGTTATTTGTTAGAGTTAAAACAACATTAATAAAATACGATAAAGATAAAGGAGAGATAAGAATAACGATAAAACCAAGAAAAGAATACCTAATTTTAAACATTAAAGATGAATGGTTTTTCGATAAGGTTAAGGATTTACCAATCGGAGAAATTATTTTAAAAGAAAATGAGGCATTCTTAACCTTCAAAGATAATTTAAGTTATTCAGAGAAGGAGATAATCGTTGGAGTAGAT
>JALVUY010000057.1 GCA_027023665.1 Methanocaldococcaceae archaeon | reverse complement strand
TTCCCACATAGGGGGATAATATGCCAAAGAGAGTATTATTAAAATTGTTTATTGAAGAAAAGAATATTAATAAAGCAATAAATATTATGACCATGGCTAAAATTTCTGGATTCTTTTTGCATAAATATAGGGGTATATCAGCAGATAAGTTCAAAACTCTAAAAAAGGAGGATTTAGAAGATATTAATAAAATTTATGAAATTATAAATAAAGAATCAGATAAAGCTGTTGTTATAGGTACAGTTGTTAAAGAAGAGAAAGCTAAAAGAATAGAGGAATTACTAAAAGAAAAAATGCTAAATGAGAGATGGACATTAATTAAGATCCCAATATTAAAAGTTAAGGTCCATAGAGTTTAAAAGGTGAAATAATGAAAATACTACTGTATTTATTTGTCGAAAGTGAAAATGTTGGAAAAGCTATAAATGCCTTATCAGAGGGAGGAATAACAGGGTTTTTTTTATACGATTATAAAGGGATGTCTCCTCAGGATTGGCATGGATTTTTGTTAGATGAAGATCCAGAAATGGCTATAAAGGCTGTTAGTGATTTAGCACAAAATGCTGTCTTAATTGGTACTGTTGTTAGTGAACATAAACTTATGGAGTTAGAAAAAATTATAGACGAAAAACTTGCTGACTGTAAATATACTATAATTGAAATCCCAATAGAGGGAATTATTGTAAATATGCCCTAAATGAGGAGATGATATGGGTAGAAGAGGTAGACCAAAGATACCAAGATTTATATCTGAAGAACCTAAATTTAGAATATTCAAGCCACATGGAGTGCCTTTTGGACATTTAGATAAAGTTGTGTTAACCGTAGATGAATTAGAGGCTATTAGGTTAGTTGATTATATGGACTTTACTCAGGAAGAGGCAGCTAAATTAATGGGTATTTCAAGGAGAGTGTTGTGGAGTTTATTAAAAGAAGGTAGAAAAAAGATATCTGATGCATTGATAAATGGAAAAATTATAATTATTGAAGGTGGCTTTTACAAAATAAGAGAATGTGGTTTTTGTATGAGAAATAGATTTGGAATAAAAAAACATTGTAGACATATAAACAACATGAATGGTGAGTAGTATGATCCTATTGGAAGTAAATAACGTAACAAAAAAGTTTGGAGATAAAGTAGTTTTAAAAAATATTTCATTTAAATTGGAGGAAGGAGAATCTTTAGGTATATTAGGAAGAAGTGGGGCCGGGAAATCTGTTCTATTACATATGCTAAGAGGAATGGATGGCTATGAGCCTACTGAGGGAAATATTATTTATCATGTTTCATACTGTGAAAAGTGTGGATATGTAGATGTTCCTTCAAAGGCAGGATCTCCATGTAAAAAGTGTGGAAATACACTAAAAAAGATTGAAGTAGATTTTTGGAATGATAAAAAATACACATATAATTTAAAAAAGAAAATTGCTATAATGCTTCAAAGAACCTTTGCCTTGTATGGAGAGAAATCAGTTATTGAAAATATTTTGGAAGCTTTGTATCAGGCGGGTTATGAAGGGAAAGAAGCTATAAATAAGGCGTTAGAATTAATTAAAATGGTTAGGTTAGAGCATAGAGTTACTCACATTGCAAGAGATTTAAGTGGTGGAGAAAAACAGAGAGTAGTTTTAGCAAGACAAATAGCAAAAGAGCCATTTATATTTTTAGCAGATGAGCCAACAGGAACATTAGACCCTCAAACAGCTAAATTAGTTCATAAGGCATTAAAAGATTTAGTTATCAACAATAACATAAGTTTAATTTTAACTTCCCACTGGCCAGAAGTTATTGCTGAACTAACAGAAAAGGCTATTTGGTTAGAAAACGGAGAAATTATAATGGAAGGTTCATCAGAAGAAGTGTATAAAAAATTCATGGAAACTGTAAAAGAGTTCCAAAAACCAGAAGTTGAGATAGAAATTAAGGAAGATATTATAAAATTAGAAAATATATCCAAACACTACTGTTCAGTTGAAAGAGGGGTTGTTAAAGCAGTGGATGGTGTAACACTCAACATTAGAGAAAAAGAAATATTTGGAATAGTAGGAATCAGTGGGGCTGGAAAAACTACATTAGCAAAAATTATTGCTGGAGTACTTCCTCCATCAAAAGGAAAGTATTGGTTTAGAGTAGGAGATGAATGGGTAGATATGACAAAACCTGGATTACATGGAAGAGGTAGAGCTAAGAGATATATTGGAATATTATTCCAAGAGTATGCATTGTATCCACATAGAACTATATTGGAAAACTTAACCGAGGCAATAGGTTTAGAACTACCAGACGAATTTGCAAGAATGAAGGCAGTTTATACTTTAACTTCAGTAGGATTTAGTGAAGAGGAGGCTGAGGAAATCTTAGATAAGTATCCTAATGAATTGAGTGTTGGAGAAAGGCATAGATGTGCCTTAGCGCAAGTTTTAATAAAGGAGCCAAGAGTTGTTATATTAGATGAGCCAACAGGAACTATGGACCCTATAACAAGAAATATAGTTGCAGAATCCATCTTAAAATCAAGAATTGAGTTAGAGCAAACATATATTATTGTTTCTCACGATATGGATTTCGTATTAAATGTTTGTGATAGAGCTGGATTAATGAGACACGGTAAGTTAATTAAAGTTGGAAAGCCAGAAGAAATTGTTTCATTGTTAACTGAAGAGGAAAAACAAGAGATGTTCAATAAGTAAATACCTTTAATATATTTATATTAGTTAATATTTTATAAATTGTTAAACTAAAAACCTAACAAATATTTTTAAAAATTTTATATTAAATCTTAAAATTTAAGTCCATTTTTGTTTAAAATTATATATCATGACAATAATATTTATCTTTTTTAAAATGCATAAAAAATTTTTATTAAAATGGGTGATAGTTTGGAATTTTCAGAGTGGTATTCTGAAATATTGGAAAAGGCAGGAATTTATGATGTTAGATATCCAATAAAAGGATGTGGAATTTATCTACCTTATGGATTTAAAATCAGAAGATATACATTTGAAATAATTAGAGATTTGTTAGATAAAAGTGGACATGAAGAGGTTTTATTCCCATTGTTAATTCCAGAAAATCTATTGGCTAAAGAAGGAGAGCATATAAAAGGATTTGAGGATGAGGTTTATTGGGTAACTCATGGGGGAAAGACTCCATTAGATATTAAATTAGCTTTAAGACCTACATCTGAAACTGCAATATACTATATGATGAAACTTTGGGTAAAGGTTCATACAGACTTACCTATAAAAATTTATCAAATTGTCAATACTTTTAGATATGAAACAAAGCACACAAGGCCTTTAATTAGATTGAGAGAAATAATGACTTTTAAAGAGGCACATACAGCACATTCTACAAAAGAAGAGGCAGAGAATCAAATTAAAGAAGCAATATCAATTTATAAAAAATTCTTTGACACCTTAGGAATTCCATACTTAATTTCAAAGAGACCAGAATGGGACAAATTTCCAGGGGCTGACTATACAATCGCCTTCGATACGATATTCCCAGACGGTAGAGCAATGCAAATAGCAACAGTTCATAATTTAGGACAGAATTTTTCAAAGACATTTGAAATTATATTTGAGACACCAACAGGAGATAAGGATTATGCTTATCAAACATGTTACGGTATTTCAGATAGAGTTATTGCCTCAATTATAGCAATACACGGAGATGAAAAGGGGCTAATTTTACCGCCAATTGTAGCTCCAATACAAATAGTTATAGTTCCATTAATCTTTAAAGGACAGGAAGATTTAGTTTTAAATAAAGCAAAAGAGATTTATGAAAAATTAAAAGATAAGTATAGAGTTTATATTGATGACAGAGATATAAGACCTGGAAGAAAGTTTAACGATTGGGAAATAAAGGGAGTACCTTTGAGAATTGAAATAGGACCAAAAGATATTGAAAATAAAAAAATAACTCTATTTAGAAGAGATACTATGGAGAAGTTCCAAGTAGATGAGTCACAATTAGAAGATGTTATAGAAAAAACTTTAAATAATATTATGG